>JAMFRW010000232.1 GCA_026224975.1 Rhodoferax sp.
AGACGGGCTCGCAGGCCGAGTGGTTTTCGCTGGTCATCCAGTGCATTCCGTTTGCGGAACCGGACCAGGCGATCGATCCGCTGGCGCGGTATCAGGGGCCGCCGGCGGCGGCTGCGGGGGTTGTCAAGGCCGCGTGACCGGGCGCGTTGGTCATATGCCAAGACGGCTATGGCGGCAGGCGCGGTACGGGCCTAGCATCGGCACGATGACGAACATTTCTGCACCCGCAGCGCACGGTGGATTCGCGCCAAGCTATCAAGACGCGCGCAGCGCATGGCTCACCGCCGCCACCGAACGCGGCGCCACCATCGACAGCCTGCAGCATCCCCTCACCGGCCCCGACGGCGAAGCGCTGTGGATGGATGTGGCCGTCTTCGGCAACCGCAATGCAAGCGACGTGCTCGTGATCGCCTGCGGCACCCACGGCATCGAGGGTTATGCCGGTTCTGCCGTGCAGACCGCGTGGCTGCGCCAGGGCGGGCCTGGCGCGTTGCCTGCCGATGTGGGTGTGGTGCTGATCCACGCGATCAACCCGTGGGGCTTTGCGCACTGGCAGCGCGGCACCGAGAACAACGTCGATCTCAACCGCAACTTCCTGTCGTTCACCGAAGCGCTGCCTGCCAACCCGGGCTATGCCGAATTGCATTCGCATTTGATGCTAAGCGACTGGAACGAGGTGGAGATCGAACGCGCCTTCGCAGCGCTGGACGCGTTTCGCGCCCGCGTCGGCGAGCAGGCGTTTTCGGATGCGTTCAACGGCGGGCAGTACAGCCATGCCGAGGGCGTGTTCTACGGCGGCCAGCAACCCGAGTGGTCCAACCTCGCGCTGCGCGACATGCTGCGCCGGCACCTCGGTGCTGCCAAGCGCTGCGTGCTGGTCGACCTGCACACCGGCATCGGCCCATACGGCCTGCCCTTCCTCATCAACCTCGATGCGCCCGGCTCCTTCGGCCGCGAGTGCGCGCGCGAGATCTGGGGCGACGAAGCCTTGAGCGGCAAGGGCTCGACGCACACCGCGCTGGCGAGCTTCAAGGGCCTGATGATCGATGCCTTCGGCGGCGAGTTGCCGGGCTGCGAAGTCTCGGCCCTCGCGGCCGAGTTCGGCACGCTGGAACGCCGCAAGATGCAGCGTGCGCACCTGGCGCTGGCGTGGCTGCGCCGCCAACCTGCGAGCGCGCCAGACTCTGCCACGATGCAGGCCGCGCGCACCGAATACCGCGAGGCCTTCATTCCTTCCGACCCGGCGTGGCAAGCCTCGGTGCTGCTCACCGGCGTGGCCTTGTGCCAGCAAGCCATCACCGGGCTGGTGAAGCGGTCGCACAGGCTCAACGCATGAGCTACCTGACGACCGACCAGGAACTCTCGCGCGATTCCTACTACGCCGCCAGCGCCACCCGCAGCCAGTCGTTCGCGCCGTTCGACGGTGATGCCCGCGGTGATGCTGTTTGCGATGTGGCCATCGTCGGCGGTGGCCTGGCCGGCCTCTCGGCGGCCATCGAGCTGGCAGACCGTGGGTTCAAGGTCACCGTGCTGGAAGCCCGCGAAGTCGGCTCGGGCGCCAGCGGCCGCAACGGCGGGCAGGCCATCCACGGGCTGGCTTGCGATCAGCAGGGCATCGAGCAGCAACTCGGCATGGCCGATGCCCGCCGCGTGTGGGATGCCACGCTGGAAGCGCTGGACCTGATCCAGCAGCGCTGCACCCGTTTCGGCATCGATTGCGAATGGCGCAACAGCTACCTCGGCGTGGCGGTGACCGAGGCCAAGGCGCGCGAGCTGCAAGCTGCGGCCGACCACCTGGAGCGCCACTACGACTTCCCAATGAAGCGCATCCCGCGCGACGAGATCGGCCGCTGGATCACCAGCCCGCACTATGTGAGCGGCGTGCACGATCCGCGCTCCGGCCATCTGCACCCGCTGAAGTACACGCTGGGCCTGGCGCGTGCGGCGAGTTCGCTCGGCGTGGTGATCCATGAGCAATCACCGGTGATCGGACTGATCACCGGCGCGACGCCGGCCTTGCGCACGGCGCGTGGGGTACTGAAGGCGCGGCAGGTGCTGCTCGCCGGCAACGTCTACCTGCAAGGCGTGGCGCCGCCGCTCGCGCGCCGAATCATGCCGGTCGGCACCTACATCATCGCGAGCGAGCCCTTGCCCGCGGGCGTGGCCGAGTCGCTGATCCCTTCGGGCTCGGCGGTGTGCGACAACAACTTCGTGCTCGATTACTTTCGACCCTCACGCGACGGGCGCATGATCTTCGGCGGCCGTGCCAGCTACGCCACGCGCACGCCCAGCCATCTGGCCGAAAGCATGCGGCAGCGCATGCTGGCGGTGTTTCCCCAACTCAGCGGCGTGAAGGTGGCGCATGCCTGGGGCGGCTTCGTGGATGTGACGATGAACCGCGCGCCGGACTTCGGGCGGCTGCCCTTATCTGCCGGCACCGGCTCATCGAATGTCTACTACCTGCAAGGCTTCTCCGGCCACGGTGTCGCGCTGACCGGCATCGCGGGCAAGCTCGTGGCCGAGGCGATGGCCGGCGACGCGAGCCGCTTCGACACCTTCGCACGCCTGACGCATCGCCCCTTCCCCGGCGGGCCGTTGCGCATGCCGGCGCTGGTGCTCGGCATGGCCTGGTATCGGCTGCGGGATGCGCTCGCGCGTTGATCGACCTCGTCAGGCGGTGGACGTTGCAACGAATGGCGCCGCCAGCAACTCCGCCCGCAGCTCGCGCCGCAGGATCTTCCCGACCGGCGACTTGGGCAGCGCCGCCACGAAGCTGATGTGCTTGGGCACCTTGTAGGCGGTGAGGTTGGCGCGGCAGTGGGCCATGACCTTGGCCTCGTCGAGCGCCGGGTCGAGCTTGACGACGATGATGTGCGGCACCTCGCCGGAGCGCTCGTTCGGCACGCCGACGCAAGCGCATTCCAGCACCTCCGGCATCATCGCGACAACGGCCTCGATCTCGTTGGGGTAGACGTTGAAGCCCGAGACCAGGATCATGTCCTTCAGCCGATCGACGATGGCGATCATGCCGCGCTCGTCCATGGTCGCGATGTCACCGGTGCGGAACCAGCCGTCGGCCGTGAACACCTTCTTCGTTTCGTCCGGCCGCTGCCAGTAACCGCCGAACACCTGCGGGCCCTTGACGCACAACTCTCCCGGTTGGCCGATGGGCACGGGCTTGCCTTCGGCGTCGATCAACTGCACGTCGGTGGATGGCACGGGCACGCCGATGCTGCCGGTCCAGTCCGGCCCGCCCAGCACATTGGAGCTGACACCGGGCGAGCATTCGGTGAGGCCGTAGGACTCGCTGATGGCCACGCCCGTTGCGGCCTTCCAGCGCTCGGCGATCACTTGCTGCACCGTGGAGCCGGCGCCGATGACCATGCGCGTCTCGGCGAAGTCGGCCGGGTCGAGCTGGCCCGATGCGAGCAGGCCGTTGAACAGCGTATTGAGGCCGAGCAGCAAATCGAACGGGCCACGCTCGATCTCGGCGAAGAGTTGCTGCAGGTCACGCGGGTTGGGCACGAGCCGGTTGGTGCCGCCGATCGCGAGCAGGATCAGCGCCACGTTGAGCGGGTAGATGTGGTACAGCGGCAAGGGCGTGATGCAGCGCGTTTCGAAGGGCCGGAACACGCGCGGCTGCCAGGTGTATTGCTGCACCGCCGCGGCGATCACGTTGGCATGGCTCAGGGCCGCGCCCTTGGAAACGCCGGTTGTGCCGCCGGTGTATTGCAGGAAGGCGATGTCGGTCGCGACGATGGTCGGCGGGATAAAGCTCGCGGTGGCGCCTCCGGCCAGTGCGGCACCAAGTGACGTTGCGGTGTCGGGCGGTGCATAGGCCGCGTCGGCCATCCAAGAATCGCCCATGGACTCACGCTGCGGCAGCAAGTCGGCCGTGCTGGCGCACACCACCAATTGCATCGCCACCTCCGGCGCAATCTGCCGCAGCAGCGGCAACACCGCTTCGCTGGTGACGATGGCCTTGGCGCCGGAATCCTGCAACTGGTGCGCCAGCTCGCGCGCCGTGTACATCGGGTTGACGCTCACCACCGCCATGCCGGCGCGCAACACGCCCAGCATCGCGATCGGGTGCACGATGCTGTTGGGCAGCATCAGCGCCACATGGTCGCCGGGCTTCAGGCCGCGCTGCTGCAGGAAGCCCGCGAACGCCGTGGCCAACGCATCGAGCGAGCGGTAGCTCAGGCTCACGCCCAAGCAGGTGTAGGCGATGTGGTCGGGGCGGCGGGCGATGGTGCGCGCCACCATCACCGGCAGCGTCAGGCCTGCTTCTAGCGGCGCCTCGAACGGGATGCCGGGCGGGTAAGTGGCGTGCCAGGGCCTGGGCTGCATGGTGGTCGCCTGCGTGGTCATGAGGCAAGCGCTTCGCGAACGAAATCGAGCCGGTCCTGGCCGAAGAACATTTCCTCGCCGACGAACATGGTCGGCGCGCCGAAGGCGCCGCGGGCAATGGCTTCTTCTGTGGTCCCACGCAAGGTCGCCTTCACTTCCGCATCACCCGCCAACGCGAGGATTTGCGCCGGGTCGAAGCCGGCTTCGGTGAGCGCCTTGGCGGTGAGCGCCGGGTCGTTGAGGTTCAACGCGTCGATCCAGATCGCCTTGAACACACCGGCCAGAAACGCCTGCAGCCGGTCCGGCATGCGCAACTGAACGCCAACCACCGCCCGCATCAGCGTCAGCGTGATGATGGGAAAGTGCGGGTTCTGCACCAGCGTCACGCCGTAGCGCCTGGCAAAGCGGCCCATGTCGATCGACGAGTAGCGGCCCTTGGGCGGCACGGCCGCGGGCGAGGCATTGCCGGTCGCCTGGAACACGCCGCCCAGGAGCATGGGCCGGTAGACCAGCGCGGCGCCGGCCTGCTCGCAAATGGCGGGGAGCTGCGTCCACGCGAGGTAGGAAGCGGGGCTGCCGACATCGAAGAAAAACTCGACGGTCTTCTGGGTCATGAAAAATTCTCTCTTCGGGTTTGTAGATGAACGCACGTTCAGTAAATGGAAGGTATGCTGCGGCTTCGAACGTGTCAACAGGGAAACCCTGAGTCAGGAACATCACCATGCGCTACTCGGCCACCCACAAGCAGGAAACCCGCGACAAGCTGATCGACAGCAGCCGCGCCATCGCCAAGAAAGGCGGGTTCGACAGCACCGGCGTCGATGCCCTGATGAGTGCCATCGGCCTGACCGGCGGCGCTTTCTACAGCCACTTCGGCTCCAAGGGCGAGCTGTTCGCAGCACTCGTCGAACGCGAGATCGACAACAGCAACGAGATGCTGGCCGGCGGCCCCGATTCGCCGCCCGACCACGTGGCCAAATGCCTGCGCAGCTACCTCAGCACCTTCCACGTGCTGCACCCGGAGGCCGGTTGCGCACTTACCACACTCGGCCCCGAGATTGCGCGCTCCACGCCGCAGGTGCGCGCCAAGGTCGAAAAGTCGATGAAAAAGATGCAGAAGAACTGGACCGAACGGCTGGACGGCGACAGCGACAAGGCCTGGGGCCTGCTCGCGCAATGCATAGGCGCGATCGTGATGGCGCGCGTGGTCGAGAGCGAGCGCACACGGCAGGAAATTCTGGCTTCGAGCCGGCGCGTGGTCGAGAAGATGCACCGCGGCTGAGCGGCCCGAAGCGACTTCACCGAGCCCCTGGCGCCGACTACCGATTGACAGCGCCGCGCAGCTCGCCTAAGGTTCTTTGCTGAACGACCGTAGACCAAAGAGGAGCAAACCCCATGACGGAAAACACGACTACCACCACCGCACCCAAGGCCGGACCCAAGGTCGCCCTGGTGATCGGCGCCGGCGATTCCACCGGCGGCGCCATCGCCAAGCGCTTTGCCGCTGGCGGCTACATCGCCTGCATGACACGGCGCGATGCGGCCAAGCTCGAGCCGCTGATCGCCGACATCGAAGCGGCAGGCGGCCAGGCGCACGGCTTTGCATCGGACGCGCGCAAGGAAGAGGAAGTGATCGCGCTCGTTGACCACATCGAGCGCGAGATCGGGCCGATCGAGGTGCTGGTCTTCAACATCGGCGCCAACGTGCCGAGCAGCATCCTCGACGAGACCGCGCGCAAGTACTTCAAGATATGGGAGATGGCCTGCTTCGGCGGCTTCCTCAACGGGCGCGAAGTGGCCAAGCGCATGGTGGAACGCGAGCACGGCACCATCATCTTCACCGGCGCCACTGCCGCCTTGCGCGGCTCGGCCAACTTCGCGGCCTTTGCCGGCGCCAAGCATGCGCTGCGCGCGCTGGCGCAAAGCATGGCCAAGGAACTCGGGCCGCGCAACATCCATGTGGCGCACGTCGTCGTCGATGGTGCGATCGATACCGAGTTCATCCGCACCAGCTTCCCCGACCGTTATGCGCTCAAGAGCGAAGACGGCATCCTGAACCCCGACCACATCGCCGAGAACTACTGGTACCTGCATACGCAGCCGCGCGATGCGTGGACCTTCGAGCTAGACCTACGCCCTTACATGGAAAAGTGGTGAGAACCGAAGCGACGAACATGAGCACCATGACCCATCCCTACCCTCACCTGCTGGCCCCGCTCGACCTCGGCTTTACCACGCTGAAGAACCGCGTGTTGATGGGCTCGATGCACACCGGGCTCGAAGACCATGAGCACCTCGACCGCATGGCCGTCTACTTCGCCGAGCGCGCGCGCGGCCAGGTGGGGCTGATCGTGACCGGCGGCTTCGCCCCCAACGATGCGGCCGCGCCCATGGCCGGCGCCGGCACGCTGACCACCGCGCACGATGCCGAGCGCCACCGCGTCGTCACCCGCGCCGTGCACGAAGAAGGCGGCAAGATCGCCCTGCAGATCCTGCACACCGGCCGCTACGCCATGCATCGCCACGGCGTGGCGCCTTCGGCCATACGCGCGCCCATCTCGCCGCACCCGCCGCTGGCGCTCGACGAAGCCGGCATCGAACAGCAGATCGCCGACTTCGTGCGCTGCGCCTGCATCGCGCGCGACGCGGGCTACGACGGCGTGGAGATCATGGGCTCCGAGGGTTACTTCATCAACCAGTTCCTGGTGGCGGCCACCAACCAGCGTACCGACGACTGGGGCGGCTCGTATGCCAACCGCATGCGCCTGCCGGTCGAGATCGTGCGGCGCACGCGCGCCGCCGTGGGGCGCGATTTCATCATCGTCTACCGCCTCTCGATGATCGACCTCGTGCCCGGCGGCAGTACCTGGGAAGAAGTCGTGCTGCTCGCCAAGGCCATCGAAGCAGCCGGCGCCAGCATCATCAACACCGGCATCGGCTGGCACGAAGCGCGCATCCCCACCATTGCCACCAGCGTGCCGCGCGGCGCGTTTGCCTGGGTCACGAAGAAGATGAAGGGCGAGGTGACGATCCCGCTCGTCACCTCCAACCGCATCAACACGCCGGAAGTCGCCGAAGCGCTGCTCGCCGAAGGCGCGGCCGACATGGTCTCGCTCGCGCGGCCCATGCTGGCCGATGCCGATTTCGTGCGCAAGGCCGCCGAAGGGCGCGCCGAGCAGATCAATGTGTGCATCGGCTGCAACCAGGCCTGCCTGGACCACATCTTCGTCGGCAAGGTCGCGAGCTGCCTCGTCAACCCGCGTGCCTGCCATGAGACGGAGTTGAACTATTTGCCGACCGCGAACAAGCGGCGCTTTGCCGTAGTTGGCGCCGGGCCGGCGGGTTTGTCGGCAGCAACCGTGCTGGCCGAGCGCGGGCACGAGGTGCACTTGTTCGATGCCGCCGACGAGATCGGCGGGCAGCTCAACATGGCCAAGGTCGTGCCGGGCAAGGAAGAGTTCCACGGCATGGTCGGCTACTTCGAAAGCCGGGTGGCGCAGTCCGGCGTGACGCTGCACCTGGGCCAACGCGTGGATGCGGCAACGCTGATCGCTGGCGGCTACGACGAAGTGATCGTTGCGACAGGGGTGACGCCGCGCACGCCGGACATCCCGGGTCTCGACCATGCGAAGGTGCTGAGCTACATCGATGTGCTGCGTCACCGCAAGCCGGTCGGCCCGCGCGTGGCCGTGATCGGCGCCGGTGGCATCGGCTTCGACGTGGCCGAATTCCTGGTGCACGAAGGCCACTCGACGACGCTGGACGCACCCGCTTGGCGGGCCGAGTGGGGCGTGGGTGACCCGTCCGTTTCACGCGGTGGCGTCGAAGGCGTGGTGCCGAAGATTTCGCCACCGGCGCGGCAGGTGTATCTGGTCCAACGAAGCGCGAGCAAGGTCGGTGCGCGGCTGGGCAAGACGACCGGCTGGATTCACCGCGCCGCCCTGAAAATGAAGCAGGTGACCGCCATCGAAGGCGCCAACTACGAGCGCATCGGCGATGAAGGCCTGCTGCTCAGCCATGGCGAAAGCCGCGAGGCTGCGGAGTGGCTGGATGTGGACAACATCATCGTCTGCACCGGGCAGGAATCGTTACGTGATTTGCTGGAGCCGTTGAAGGCTGCGGGTGTCGTGACACATCTGATCGGTGGGGCCGACGTGGCGGCCGAGCTCGATGCGAAGCGGGCGATCGATCAGGCGTGTCGGTTGGCAGCAGTGCTTTGACTTGCGTGGCCTTCCATTTGGGCTGTACGGCCACGCCGACCCCGGTTCGGGCTGAGCCTGTCGAAGCCGGGTGGAGATTCGCGCGGCACTTCGACAAGCTCAGCGTGAACGGGGTTCGGCTCAGTGTGAACGGGGTTCGGCTCAGTGCGACCGGGGTCGGCTTCAACCCGAACGCGTCGCTCGGCGCCTGCTCCCCGACTCCAGAATCACCGTCAAATCCTCCCGCGTCTCGTTGAGCTGCACCAGCGTTGCCTGCTGCGCCGCGAGCGGGTCTCGCGCGAGCAGCGCAGTGAGGATGGCCTTGTGGCGTGGCAGTGAAAGTGCGTGGGTGTTGGGGATCTTGCTGCTGAGCTTGATCGATTCGCGCAGGGCGAGCGACAGCATGTTGCCGATGTAGGCCAGCACCTCGTTGCCTGTCGCTTCGGCAATGCGGCGGTGGAAGGCCAGGTCGGGCTCGAGCAAGTCTTCGGCGGTGACGGCTGCTTCCATGCCCGCATAGGCTTCGGCGATACCGCGCAGGCTTTCTTCGCTGGCTACCTTGGCGGCCAGCGCGGCGGCTGCCGGCTCGAACACGCGGCGCACGGTCAGCAACGTCTCCACGAACTCCGATGGCGGCTTCACCTGGATCAGCCAATAGAGCACATCGGGGTCGAGCAGATGCCACTCGTTGCGCGGCCGCACGATGGCGCCGGCGCGCTGCTTCGAGATCAACAAGCCCTTGGCGGCAAGCACGCGCGTGGCCTCGCGCAGCACAGGGCGACTCACTTCGTAGTCGGCGAGCAGGGCGGCTTCGGCGGGCAAACGGTCGCCCGGCCGCAGTTCGCCGGCGACGATGCGCATGCCCAGATCACGCACGATGCGCGCATGCATGCTCTTGCGGTCTGGCGGCTGGCGGTAGTCGCGGTGGCCTTGGGTGGGTGTCATGGCTCCGGATCATAAGTATGTCTTTATTTACTGGATCCTGCGCGTATTCCCTATTCACACCCGCTTCGCGACACTTTTAGTATGACTAATTGAGGCGCAGCCCGAAATCGATGTTCGGCCGCGTTAGCCTCGTGAGCCCTCACAACAGCGTGCATTTCATGTCCTCCACCCTCCCCGCTTCGCTCGCCCGCTACCCCAGCCTCGCCGGCCGCACCGTGCTGATCACCGGTGGCGCCACCGGCATTGGCGCCACGCTGGTCGAAGCGTTCGTCGACCAGGGCGCGAAGGTCGGTTTCATCGACATCGATGCGGCTGCCGGCAATGCCCTCACCGAGCAGTTGCGCGGTGCGGCCGCACCGCCGCTCTTCGTGCCCGCCGACCTGACCGACATCGCCGCGCTCGATGCGGCCATTGCCGCGGTGCGCGAGCGCTTCGGCCCCATCACCGCGCTGCTCAACAACGCCGCCAACGACCAGCGCCACGACATCGACGCGACCACGCCCGAGAGCTGGGACGCCGGCGTGGCCGTCAACCTCAAGCACCAGTTCTTCGCGGCGAAGAACGTGGCCGTCGACATGAAGGCCGCGGGTGGTGGCTCCATCGTCAACTTCGGCTCCATCAGCTGGAAGCTGAAGCAAGGCGGCATGCCGGTCTACACCACCTCGAAGGCCGCGGTGCAGGGCTTGACGCGCAGCCTGGCGCGCGACTTCGGGCCGTTCAACATACGCGTGAACACGCTGGTGCCCGGCTGGGTGATGACCGAGAAACAGCAGCGCCTCTGGCTCACCGACGAAGGCCGCGCCAACATCGCGCGCGGGCAGTGCATCAACCAGCCGCTGCTGCCGCAGCACATCGCGAGCATGGCGCTGTTTCTCGCCGCCGACGACAGCGCCATGTGCAGCGCGCAAGACTTCATCGTCGACGGCGGCTGGGTTTGAGTTCATGACGACGGTGCGCACTTTCGGCCACTTGCCGGATGGCCGCGCGGTCGATGAATACACGCTAGCCAACGGCCGCGGCCTCTCGCTGCGCGCCATCAACTACGGCGGCATCGTGACCGCCCTGCACTGCCCCGATCGCCACGGGCAACCGGCCAACGTGGTGCTGGGCTTCGACAACCTCACCGATTACGTGGAGCGCAACCCGAACTTCGGGACGCTGGTGGGCCGCTATGGCAACCGCATCGCCGGCGGGCGCTTCGAACTCGATGGCGAGCCGCATCAACTCCCGCTCAACGACGGCGAAAACTCGCTGCACGGTGGGCCGGGCGGCTTTGGCAAACGCTTTTGGGCGATCGAGCCGCTGCCACCACAAGCAGATGGCAGCGTGGCGATCGAACTCTCGTTCGTCAGCGAAGACGGCGATCAACACTACCCGGGCAAGCTCGACGTGACGGTGCGCTACACGCTCACGCCACGGAACGTTTGGCGCATCGATTACCGCGCCACGACCACGCGGGCCACCGTCGTCAACCTCACGCACCACGGCTACTACAACCTGGCCGGCAGCGGCAGCGCGCTCGATCACGAGTTGACGCTGCATGCGAGCAATTACCTGCCGATCGACGCGAACCTGATCCCGACCGGCATCGCCGATGTGGCCGGCACGCCGTTCGATTTTCGGCAAGCCACGCGCATCGCCGAGCGCATTCGCCAGGGCGATGCACAACTGCTGACCGCGAAGGGCTACGACCACTGCTTCGTGATCCATCGCCATGAGCCCAAAGCACTGGCAGAAGCAGCCCGCCTGCACCACCCCGCCTCCGGCCGCACGATGACCGTCGCCACCACCGAGCCCGGCGTGCAGCTCTATTCCGGCAACTTTCTCGATGGCCGCCTGCGCGGATCGAGCGGCCAGGCTTACCGACAAGGCGACGGCGTGTGCCTGGAGACCCAGCACTTCCCCGATTCGCCCAACCGACCCGAGTTTCCGTCCACCGTGCTGCGGCCCGGCGAGACCTTCCAGAGCACGACCGTGCACAGCTTCAGCACCGACTGAGCATCATCCCAATGGAGACAACCATGACCATCCAAAGACGCACCGTGATCGCCGCGATTGCCGCGGCCGGCCTTCCGCTGCCACTGTTCGCGCAGGGCAAGCTCGTGCTCGGCTTCTCGCAAGTCGGCGCCGAGAGCGAATGGCGCACCGCCAACACCGAGTCCATCAAGGCATCGGCCAAGGATGCCGGCATCGAACTCAAGTTCTCCGACGCACAGCAAAAGCAGGAGAACCAGATCAAGGCCATCCGCTCCTTCATCGCGCAAAAGGTCGATGTGATCGCGTTCTCGCCGGTCGTCGAATCGGGCTGGGGCACGGTGCTGCGCGAGGCCAAGGCCGCCAACATCCCGGTGATCCTCTCCGACCGCGCGGTCAACGAGAAGGACGATTCGCTGTGGGTCAGCTTCATGGGCTCCGACTTCGTCGAAGAAGGCCGCAAGGCCGGGCGCTGGCTGGTCGAAAAGAGCAAGGGCACGACCGGCGATGTGAACATCGTCGAGTTGCAAGGCACGGTCGGTTCGGCGCCAGCCATCGACCGCAAGAAGGGCTTCGAGGAAATCATCAAGGCCGACCCGCGCTTCAAGATCATCCGCTCGCAGACTGGTGACTTCACGCGCGCCAAGGGCAAGGAAGTGATGGAAGCCTTCCTCAAGGCCGAAGGCAAGAAGATCAACGTGCTCTACGCGCACAACGACGACATGGCCATCGGCGCCATCCAGGCGATCGAAGAAGCCGGCATGAAGCCCGCGAAGGACATCACCATCATCTCGATCGACGGCGTCAAGGGTGCCTTCGAAGCCATGATCGCCGGCAAGCTCAACGTGAGCGTCGAATGCAGCCCGCTGCTCGGGCCGCAGTTGATGCAGGCGGCGAAGGATTTGAAGGCTGGGAAGGCGCTGCCGAAGCGGATCGTGACGCAGGAGGGGATCTTCCCGATGGAGGTGGCGGCAAAGGAATTTCCAAGCCGGAAGTACTGAGCCCGGACACATGACCATGACAGTTCATGGGCATGTGCCTGGCGAAGGCCATGGCGCCTGCAAGCGCCATGGCTGAGCCGACCATCGACGTTGTCCTGGAAGCGCGTGGCCTCACGCGCTCCTTCACCGGCGTCGTCGCACTCAGCAACGTCGACTTCCGCCTGCGCGCTGGCGAGATTCATGCGCTGATGGGGCAGAACGGCGCCGGCAAGTCGACACTGATCAAGGTGCTGACCGGCGTGTACCCGGCTGACCGCGGCGAGTTGCGCTTGGGCGGCGACATCGTCAAGCCCACGTCACCCGCAGCAGCGCAGGCGCTGGGCATCAGCACGGTCTACCAGGAAGTCAACCTCTGCCCCAACCTCTCGGTGGCCGAGAACATCTTCGCCGGCCGCTACCCGCGGCGGAGCGCGGCCGGGCTGTGGCGCATCGATTGGCCGCGCATGCAGGCCGATGCACGCACGCTGCTCGCGCGGCTCAACCTCGACATCGATGTGACGCGGTTGCTCTCGAGCTACTCGGTCGCCGTGCAGCAGATGGTCGCCATCGCGCGGGCGCTCGGCGTGCAG
>JAMFRW010000233.1 GCA_026224975.1 Rhodoferax sp.
ACATCGCCTTCACCGACCGCCAGACGCGTGATGCGGGTCGCACCGTGACTCGACCCGCGGTCATGCGGTGGCGTGAACCGGTCGATCCCGATCACCTTCGAACCGGCCTTGGCGAACTGGTACGCAGTCGCGCTTCCGAAGGCGCCCAGGCCGATCACGATGACGTCTGCCGTTTCCGTTCGGCTCATGTCGGTTGCTCCTGCTTCGTGGAAAGAGCCACCAGTCTAAAAAGGCATCGACGGTCCCACAAGCGATCAACGAGCAGCATCAGAGAAGCTTATGGCATCGATCACCTGGCGCCATCTCGGCGCATCAGCGGTGCAACGCGGTTTATGGTTGTCAGCAATCGCGCTTATGCCTGCGTCCTGTCGCTTGTGCTCGGCTCCTTCTGTTTTTAGAGTCCATCGAGGACATGCCCATGAACGATTCATTCATCGACCTTGCTGCACTGCGGGTTTTCCTGTCGATTGCGCAGGAGCACAACATGTCGACTGCGGGTGCCCGCCTGGGCATCACCCAGTCGGCCGTGTCGCAGGCTCTGCGCGCGCTCGAAAACCAGCTCGGCACCGTGTTGGTCAATCGCTCCGACCGTCCTTTGACACTCACGCCGGCGGGCCGCTTGCTCACGGAACGTGGATCGACCTTGATGGATGGCGCCGTGGATCTGCGCCGGGCAGTCATCGGCGTGGGGCAAGGGGCGCACCCGAGCCTGCGCCTGGGCCTGGTGGATTCGTTCGCTTCGACCTGTGGCGCGGCGCTTGCCAGTCAGTACGTGCAGGCCGGCACCCGCTTGTCCCTTCGGACCGGTCTGTCGCCGGACCTTGGGCGCGGCTTGCTGTCACGCGAGTTCGATCTGGTGATTTCGAGTGACGGTCTGCATGAGGTCGACAACGTCGACCGGCATGAGCTGTTGAGCGAGGGCTATCTGGTCATCACGCCAAGGAACCTGGCGATGAAGATCGACACCGTGCTCGACCTCCGAAAACTGGCCGACGCACAGCCGATGATCCGGTTCAACCGACAGTCCCATCTGGGGGCACAGATCGACCACGTCATTCGGCGCCATGGCATCCAGGCCGGAAGACACCTGGAGGTGGACACCTCGGACACCTTGACCTCGATGGTGGGCACCGGCCGCCTCGGCTGGGCATTGACGACGCCGATGTGCCTGTTGCAGGCAGAACATCTCGCCAAGACGGTCGACGCCCACATCGTCGGCGATCTGGTCGGCGCGAGGTCGCTCTTTTTGCTGGCCCTGAAAGACCAGCATCGCCAGGTCGTGCAGCACGCCCGACAGGCCATCTGCGATCTGCTCACCGGAGACGCCATTCCGCGCCTCGCCGCCATCCACCCTGGGCTTGCCTCGCTGCTGCGCTTGGGCTCTGCGGCCGATCTTCCCGCCGATTTCCCTTAGCCACTATCACGCAACATCATGAACCACATACCCCGCCGACATTCGATCGCCGCTTCGATCTGCTTTTTGCTGACCGCGCTCGGCGCTTCCGCTGCCCAGGCGGAAGACACCCTGGCACGGATCAAGTCGAGTCGAACCATCACGATCGGCGCACGGGAATCCTCTGGCGCCCTGTCTTATCTGGTCGGCGGCACCGGCGAATACGTGGGCTACCAGATCGACATTTGCAAGCGCGTCGTCGCAGACGTCAAGAAGAAGCTGGGCCTCTCGACTCTGGACGTGAAGTTCCAGGGCGTGACCGCGCAAAACCGGGTGCCCTTGCTCGTGAATGGCACGATCGACATCGAATGCGGTTCGACCGCGAACACGCTGACGCGGCAAAAGGATGTGGCGTTTTCGTACACGACCTACGTCGAAGAAACGCGCGTCGCCGTCAAGACGGCGTCTGGCATCGACTCGATCGAAAAGCTCGCCGGCAAGCGGGTGGTGTCGACAACCGGGACCACCTCCGTGCAAACCATGCGCCGCAATACCCGCGTGAAAGACCTCGGCATGATGGACGTCTATGGCAAGGATCACTCGGACAGCTTTCTGCTGCTGGAATCCGACCGCGCCGATGCATTCGTCATGGATCGCCAGGTGCTTGCCGGTTTGATTGCGGGCTCCCGCTCACCCGGCGCGTTCAGCATCCTGGCCGACTCCCTCTCGGTCGAGCCTGTCGCCATCATGGTTCGCAAGGGTGACCCGGCTTTCGAAGCGGTCGTCGACGAGGCCGTTGCAACACTGTTCAAGAGCGGCGAGATCGCAGCGCTCTACGAGAAGTGGTTCAAGCAGGCCATTCCGCCAGCCGGTATCCGCTTGAACATCGAGCCAAGCGCTGCGACGGTGGCAGCGTGGGCGAACCCGAACACCCGGCCGACCGAGGACTTTGCGGCAAAGTGAAGCGTTTCGGCCATCCACTGCCGGTGGTGATCTGGCGGTGGCCGCCTATCTCGCCGCCACCGGCAGCACCTTCGCCGGCTCCGGCTGGGCATCGAAGCGCGCAAAGCCGCTGTAGCAGATGAAGTGCCGGTTCATCGCGCGGCCGAAGAGGGCCAGGCCGAGCCGCGTGGCCAGCTCATGGCCCATCTGCGTGATGCCGCTGCGCGAGACGATGATGGGCACGCCCATCTGCGCCGACTTGATGACCATCTCGCTGGTCAGCCGGCCTGTCGTGTAGAAGATCTTGTCGCCACCGCTCACCCCGTTCATCCACATCCAGCCGGCGATGGTGTCGATGGCGTTGTGGCGGCCCACGTCTTCGACGAAGGTCAGCAGCTCGTCTTGCCGGAACAGCGCACAACCGTGCACCGAACCAGCCGATTTGTAGGTGCTCTCTTGCAGCCGCATCGCGTCGAGCAGGCCGTACAGCGCCAACTGCGAGATGCGCGCGGCGGGGTCATCGGCAGGCGGCAGCATGATGGACGCGAGGTCGCTCATCATGTCGCCGAAGACTGTGCCCTGGCCGCAACCGGTGGTCACGACGCGCCTGGCGGTTTTCTCGTCGAAGCGCTCGATGCCGGCGCGCGTTTTCACGGCGGCAGCCTGCACTTCCCAATCGACGGTGATGGATTCGATCTGCCCGACGCTTTCGACCAGCCGCTGGTTGCGCAGGTAGCCGAGCACCAGCAGTTCGGGCGAGGCGCCCAGCGTCATCAGCGTGACGAGTTCGCGCTTGTCGACGAAGACGGTGAGCGCGCGTTCGGCGGGGATGGAGATGCGGCGCGTGGCGCCGAACTCGTCGAGCACGGCGACTTCTTGCGTCAGCGGCGCGCTGGCGCGGGTGAGGCGTGGAACGGTGCTGGGCAAGGCGCGTGGCAACTTGATCGGCGACGAGACAGCCTGGGAATCGCGGAGCGTGGTCATGGCCGCGACTCTAAGCCGCCTGCACCATGCACCTACTTCTTGACGCCGCCCTTGTTCTCCGCCTCGGTCGCTTTGCCACTCGGCGGGCCGAGGGCAGTGCCGGGGGGCGAATGCGCGCCCGCCGCTTCGAGCGGTGCCGCGGACGCGGCGGGCGCTGCCACTGGCGCGTAGGCGCCCGGGTCGGTGCAGGCGGGCGTGTCGATCGCCGCCACATCCTTGCCGGCCTCTTTGGCCGACGCGTGGTAGCTGGCCGCCACCTTGTTCATCGCATTGCACAACTGGAAGGCGGCCACCTTGTCGCTCCAGGCCGCCTTGCCGGCGGTCTCGGCGGCCTTGGCCTTGGCTTCGTCGCTGAGCGGCGGCAGCTTGGCGATGACGGGCGCGGCGAGCAGCAGGCCACCGATGAGCGACATCGACACGGTGAGTTGGCGCAAGTTGATCTTCATCGTCATCTCAATGAGGTTGTGCAACCGCCGGCAGCACGGGTGGCGGGCGGCGCTGCGAGCGCTGTGCGGGCACGCGGCCGGCCTTCACGTCGTCGGCCCAGAGCGAGTGGTGTTCTTCGGCCCAGCCTTCGTCGACATAGCCGGTTTTCATCGCGCGGTAGGCGCCCTTCATGCCGATGGTGCCGAGGTAGATGTGGCCGAGGAAGAGGCACATCATGAAGACCGCTGCGGTCGCGTGGATCATGTGGGCAAGCTGCATGTCGGGGCGCAGGTAGGCCAGGCCCGGCAGCAGTTTGTCGAGCACGAAGCCCGACCCCACCACCACGATGCCGAGCGCAAAAACGCCGCCCCAGAACACGATCTTCTCGCCGGCGTTGAAGCGGCCCGAAGGCGGTTCGCCACCGCCGAACAGGCCGCCGCCGCGCGCGAGCCAGTTCAGGTCGTCACGGCTGGGAATGTTGTCGCGCACGAAGGTGATGAACACGATCACCAGCGACACGGCGAACAGCGGCCCGGCAAAGTTGTGGCCGGTCTTGAGCGCGTAGGTAAGCCAGCCGAAGAGGCTGTGGCCGGTGAGCGGCAGCAGCACGAACTTGCCGAAGGCCATCACCAGCCCCGAGATGGCGAGCACGCTGAAGGCGATGGCGTTGGCCCAGTGGGCCGCGCGCTCGAAGTAGGTGAAGCGCTCGATGAGCCGGCCGCTGTGGCGCTCGTGCCCGCCGATCGGCCCGCGCGTGAAGTAGAACAGCGCCAGCGCCAGCAGGGTGATGACCACCAGCGAGCCGCCGTAGGGAATGATCCACTCGTTGCGCACCTGCCGCCAGGCCTCGCCGGCGTTGGTGTGGCGCGAGCCGGGGTATTGCACGAAAGGCTGGATCAGCACGCCCTTCTCTGCGCCCGGCAGGTTGCTGATGCCGGCGTTGACACCCGACTCGCGCACACCGCGCCAGAACGGCGCGTTGTTCAGCGGCTGGCTCTTGGCGCGCTGCGCGTTGCTGTCTTCCGGCAACGGCATTACCGGGGCGACGAAGCCGGCGGGTGGGCCGGACAAGGCGGCTGCGTTCGATGCGCTGGCGGCGTTGGCTGCAGCGGTCGTACCGGCTGGGTTGGCGGTGGTGCCGGCATCGGCAGCATCGGCAGCTTGCGACGACGACGCCGCCGGGGCCGCAGCGCTTTGCGCGGTGGCGGTGCCCGGCAACGTGGCGGCCAGCATCACCGCCAACGAGGCGGCGGCGGCGGCGGATCGAATCAGAAGGCGGCGCATGGCGATGTCTCCTGCCCGGTCAACGCGCGTAGTCGTTCTGCGACTGGTTGCGCTGGTGGATCTGGTTCTCCCATGCGGTCTTGTCGCCGCTGGATTTCCAGCCCTTGGCGGAGTAGCCGGGCAGCGCCACATCCGAAGTCGTCCAGGGTTCGGCATCGACCTTCTTGCCCGATGCGTTCTGCACTTGCGGCTTCTCGCCACAGGCCGCGAGCATCGCCGTCACAGCACACACCGACGCGACGACAAACCAGCCGCGCGCGCTCACTTCTTCACCCCGCCGGCCGGTGCGGCAGCGCCGCTCGGCGTCGGCTGGCCGTAGGCCGTGCCCCAACCCCAGACCTCGCTGCCCTTGCCGCGGTTGAGCACGCGGGTGCGGAAGATGTCGGCGACCACATCGCCATCACCGCCGAGCAGCGCCTTGGTCGAGCACATCTCGGCGCAGGCCGGCAGCTTGCCCTCCGAGAGGCGGTTGCGGCCGTACTTGGCGTTCTCGGCATCGCTGCCGTTGGCCTCGGGGCCGCCAGCGCAGAAGGTGCATTTGTCCATCTTGCCGCGCAGACCGAATTCGCCGTTGCTCGGGAACTGCGGCGCGCCGAACGGGCAAGCGTAGGAGCAGTAGCCGCAGCCGATGCAGACATCCTTGTCGTGCAGCACCACGCCTTCTTCGGTGCGATAGAAACAATCGACCGGGCACACCGCCATGCACGGCGCATCGGAGCAATGCATGCAGGCGACCGAGATGCTTTTTTCGCCCGCCACGCCGTCGTTGAGCGTGACGACGCGGCGCCGGTTCACGCCCCAGGGCACGTTGTTCTCGGCCTTGCAGGCGGTGACGCAGCCGTTGCATTCGATGCAGCGCTCGGCGTCACAGATGAATTTCATTCTTGCCATGGTTTTCTCCTGCCGCGCTTCAGGCTGTGGCCCGTTGAACCTGGCAAACGGTGGTCTTCGTCTCTTGCATCATCGTCACGCTGTCGTAGCCATAAGTCGTGGCGGTGTTGATGGCCTCGCCGCGCACGATCGGGTGGGCGCCGTCGGGGTAGTAGGCCAGCATGTCCTTGCCCTGCCAGTGGCCGGAGAAGTGGAAGGGCAGCCAGACCGTTTCGCGGTCGACCCGCTCGGTCACCATCGCCTTGACGGTGATGCGCGCGCCGGTGGGCGTGGTCACCCAGACCATCTCGCCGTTGCGGATGCCGCGGTCGTTGGCGGCGGCCGGGTTGATCTCGATGAACATCTCCTGCTGCAGCTCGGCCAGCCACGGGTTGGAGCGGGTTTCTTCGCCACCGCCTTCGTATTCGACGAGGCGCCCCGAACTCATGATGAGCGGGAAGGTCTTGCCGATGTCCTTGTTCTTCTCCTGCACGCTCTTGTAGAGCGTGGGCAGGCGCCAGAAGGTCTTCTTGTCGTCGTGCGTCGGGTACTTGGCGATGAGGTCGGGCCGCGTCGAATACAGCGCCTCGCGGTGCTGCGGGATCGGGTCGGGGAAGTTCCACACCACCGCGCGCGCCTTGGCATTGCCGAAGGGGTGGCAGCCGTGTGCCAGCGTCACGCGTTGTATGCCGCCGGAAAGATCGGTCTTCCAGTTCTTGCCTTCGGCCGCGACTTTTTCGGGGTCGGTGAGGTCGTTCCACCAGCCGAGCTTCTTGAGCAGGATGTGGTCGAACTCCGGGTAGCCGGTGGTGATCTCGGCGCCCTTCGAACATGAGCCGTCCTCGGCCAGCAGGTTGACGCCTTCGCGCTCCACGCCGAAGTTTGCGCGGAAGTTGCCACCGCCATCCATCACGTGTTTCGACGTGTCGTACAAGTTGGGCGAGCCCGGGTGCTTGAGTTCCGGTGTACCCCAGCACGGCCACGGCAGGCCGAAGTAATCACCGTCGAGCTTGTAGCCGGTTTCCTTGTCGACGCCGCCCTTGGCGCGCAGCGTCTTCACATCGAAGACATTCATGTTGCGCATGTGCGCCTTGAGCCGCTCCGGGCTCTGGCCGGTGTAGCCGATGGTCCAGTTGCTGCGGTTGATCTCGCGCAGCAGAGACTCTGTCTCCGGCTCCATCATCCCGCCCTTGCCGGCCACCAGCTTGCCGCTCTTCATCAACTCCTTGTCAAAGCCGAGCTTCTGCGCGAGCTGGTACATGATCATGTGATCGGTGCGCGATTCCCACAGCGGCTCGATCACCTTCTCGCGCCATTGCAGCGACCGGTTGGAGGCCGTGCACGAGCCGCTGGTCTCGAACTGCGTGCAGGCCGGCAGCAGGTAGGTCGCGCGGCTGGGGTTCAAGTCTTCCGGCTTGCCGGGCATGGCCGCCATGGCCGCGGTGGCAGACGGGAAGGGATCGATCACGACCAGCAGGTCGAGCTTGTCCATCGCCGTCTTCATCTCCAGCCCGCGGGTTTGCGAGTTGGGCGCGTGGCCCCAGAAAAAGAGGCCGCGCAGGTTGCTGTCCTGGTCGATCAGGTCGTTCTTCTCCAAGACGCCGTCGATCCAGCGCGAGACCGTCATGCCGGGCTTGGTGAGCATGCCGGGTGCGAACTGGCTCTTGATCCAGTCGAACTCCACGCCCCAGACCTTGGCGTAGTGCTTCCACGCGCCTTCGGCCAGGCCGTAGTAGCCCGGCAGTGAATCGGGGTTGGGGCCGACATCGGTCGCGCCCTGCACGTTGTCGTGGCCACGGAAGATGTTGGTGCCGCCACCGCTCACGCCGATGTTGCCGAGCGCGAGCTGCAGGATGCAGGACGCGCGCACGATGGCGTTGCCGATGGTGTGCTGCGTCTGCCCCATGCACCAGACGATGGTGCTCGGCCGGTTTTCGGCCAGGGTGCGCGCGGTCTTCAGGCAGGTGGCTTCGTCGACACCGCAGGCTTCGAAGACCTTGTCGGGCGTCCACTTGGCCATGACTTCGGCACGCACCTTGTCCATGCCGTAGACGCGGTCGGCGATGTACTTCTTGTCGTCCCAACCGTTGGCGAACACGTGGTAGAGCACGCCGAAGATGAACGGGATGTCGGAGCCGGAGCGGATGCGCACGAAGTCATCGGCCTTGGCCGCCGTGCGCGTGAAGCGCGGGTCGACCACGATCATCTTGCAGCCGGTTTCCTTGGCATGCATCATGTGCAGCATCGAGACCGGATGGGCCTCGGCGGCGTTCGAGCCGATGTACATCGCCGCGCGCGAGTTGCGCATGTCGTTGTACGAATTGGTCATCGCGCCGTAGCCCCAGGTGTTGGCCACACCGGCCACCGTGGTCGAGTGGCAGATGCGCGCCTGGTGGTCGCAGTTGTTACTGCCCCAGAAGCTGATCCACTTGCGCAGCAGGTAGGCCTGCTCGTTGCTGTGCTTGCTGGAGCCGACGATGAAGATCGAGTCAGGCCCGCTCTGCTTCTTCAGCTCGAGCATCTTGGCGCTGATCTCGTTCAGCGCCTGGTCCCAGTCGATCTTTTCGTATTTGCCGTTGACCAGCTTCATCGGCGTGCGCAGACGGTATTCGCCATGGCCGTGCTCGCGCAGCGCCGCGCCCTTGGCACAGTGCGAGCCGAGGTTGATGGGCGAATCGAACACCGGCTCCTGGCGCGTCCACACGCCGTTCTCGACCACCGCATCGACCGCGCAGCCCACCGAGCAGTGGCCGCACACCGTGCGCTTGACTTCGACCTTGCGGGCCGCGCCATCGGCCGGTGCATCGGCGGCCAGCGCCTTCTTCTGCACCAGCACGAGCTGTGTGGCGGCGAGGCCTGCGCCCACGCCGAGGCCGGAGCGGCGCAGGAAGGCGCGCCGGTCCATCGTGGGAATGGCGCGCGAGACGCCGCGGGCCAGGCTGCCGACGAGTGACGAGGGGCGACGAGTCTGAGCCATCGAAGGCAAGGTCGAAGCCGGATCGGCGGGCTTGCGGGTGAGCAACATGGAATCTCCTGCGCGTGGCCGGTCAGGACCGCGCGGTGTCGTAGTAGCGCTGTACGTGCGCCGTGAGCTGGTAGCCGCCGTCCGGGTCGATTGTTTTCTTGGCGACCGCCGCAACCGGCGCCACCGTGGCTGCGCCCGGCATCACCTTGACGGCCAGCGCGGCGGCACCCACGGCTCCGGCGCCGAGCAGCAGGCCGCGGCGCTTCAGCGGGCTGGTGTCGGTGGCGGCTGCCACGCTGTGACCACAGGTCGAATCGGCTGGATGGCTCATGGGATGGTGCTCCGCGAGAGAAACATTGTTTCGTTGAATGTATGCAGGATGCTTCATAGCGTCATCAGGGTCGGCCCGCAGAATTTTGGCCTTGCGGAGCGCTGCGCTGTCAGTTTGGTGAAAGCCTTGCTTCATGCCTCCAGCAAGTCGAAGCCCTGCCCTTCGACGGCGAAGAAGTCGCGCGCAAAGCCGGCTACCGCACGGTAGAAATCGGCCCGCGGGTGCGCGGTGATCACATCGCAAAAGCCTTCGACCCAGCCGCGCAGGTGGGCCTCGAAAAAGCGCCGCTGGGCGGTGAGGTTGCTCACCACCAGGTCGTCGCCGGCGATCAGGTATCGCATGACCTCGCACAGGCTGGCGATGTGGTCTTCGGTCTCCAGCACTTCTCGCGGGCGCTCCAGCCCGAGGGTTACCAGGTCGCTGCGCAGTTCGACCAGCGGCTTCTGGTTGAGGTTGCCGGCGATGAACCATGAGCTGTAGAGAAACACTTCCGGCTTGCCCAGGCCGCCGAACAGCGCGGTGTATTCGTCGGTGACGGTCGGCAGCTCCAGCCGGCGGGCTGCGGCCACCACCTCGCCCCAGCTTGTTTCCAGGAAGGCACCGGGCGCGGGCGCTTCGGTCACCGCCACGCGAAGCTGCTCGTACAGATCGTGCGACGGCGGTGCGTAGAAGAGGCTGGCGAGCAGGCCGTAGACCTCGGCTCGCGCGAGCTCTTCCCGATCGTCGGGCATGCCGAACTGCAGGCTGGACATCGCCGATCCTTCTTCGTTCATAGATCGCCGATCCTCACTTAGCCAGCGTTGCTGTGGATGTCGATCACGCGGCAGTCACCGCACATGCGCAACCGCTCGGCGGCAGCGCCCTGGAACATCGGGTGCGCGCCGAGCTTGCTCATCATCAGCTCGATCGCCTTGAGCGTGCCGAAGGGCTTCGAACATCGCACGCAGCGGTAGGGCTCGGCCTCGTTCAGCACGCGCGGCTGCTTGCGCGCCTTGCCGGCATCGGCGAGCCAGAGCCGCGGCGCGAGCGTGATGGCGTCTTCGGGGCAGGTGCTGGCGCACAGGCCGCA
>JAMFRW010000234.1 GCA_026224975.1 Rhodoferax sp.
GACGTGTCGTGCCGAGCACACTCGCGCCGGACCAATCCACACCACAACCCGATGGCGACAAGACGACTGCCCTGGTTAGATCTCGCCGCACTGGCCGCGGTGGCCGTGGCCGCCGGCTCGATCTTTGTCGGCAACACACCCAACGCAGCCCAAAGCAAGGCGCCAGCGCGGCTGTTGAACGTCTCTTACGACCCGACGCGCGAGCTGTACCGTGACATCAACGCGCGCTTCGTCGAGCACGAGAAGCAGTCGGGCGCAGGCGTCGTCAGCATCGCCCAATCGCACGGTGGTTCGTCCCGCCAAGCGCGCCTCTCGATCAGCGGCGAGCTGGAGCCCGACGTGGTGACGCCGGGCCTGCCTTCCGATGTGGACGCCTTGCGCAAGCGCGGGCAGATCGCGCCCGACTGGTCGGCCCGCTTGCCGAACCGCGCCAGGCCTTACTACTCGAGCATCGTGTTCGTCGTGCGCAAGGGCAACCCGCAGTCCCTTCGCGACTGGCCCGACCTGATCAAGCCCGGCATCGAGGTCATCACGCCCGACCCCAAGAGTTCGGGCAACGGCAAGCTGACGGCGCTCGCGGCATGGGGTGCGGTGATCAAGCGCGGCGGCAACGAGGACGAAGCACGCCGCTACCTGAAGACGTTGTACGAGCACGCGCCGTTCCTGGTGGTGGCGGCGCGCGAGGCCGGTGTGGCATTCGCGGTGGAGAAGCTCGGCCACGTGCATGTGGCCTGGGAGAACGAGGCGCTGCGCGAAGTGGCCGAATCCAGAGGCGAGCTGCAGATCGTCTACCCGCCGGTGAGCATCCTCGCCGAACCGAGTGTGGCCTGGGTCGATGCGAACGTGGCCAAACACCACAGCGCCGCACTCGCGAAGCGCTACCTCGAATACCTCTTCACCGGTGAATCACAAGAGACGATCGCGCGCGCCGGCTATCGCCCGTTCGACCCGGCCGTGCTGGCACGCCATGCCGACACATTGCCGCCGCTGCAGCTCTTCACCGTGAGCGCCGTGGCGCGTGACTGGGAAGACGCGCAGAACAAGTTCTTCGCCGACAACGGAATCATCGACGCGGTCTACACCCCCAAGCCACGCTGATACACCAGAGAGCACCCATGACAGACGCGGTGATCACGGCCGACCAGGCCCTCGCCCATGAGCCCTCGCAGCGCCATCGCGCCAGCTGGGCGTGCCCGTGGACCACGGCGCGCGCCGACCTGATCGCGGGCTTGACGGTGGCTGCCATCTCGTTGCCCCAGAGCATTGCCTACGCCTTGATCGCCGGCGTGGACCCGCGCTTCGGCCTCTATGCGGCCATTGTGTTCACCGCGGTGGCCGGCCTGCTCGGGTCTTCGAAGCATCTGGTCAACGGGCCGACCGGCGCGGTCTCGCTGGTGGTGTTCAGCGCGCTGGCCTTCATCGACCCGGAAGCGCGTGTCGATGCCTACGAAACGCTGTGCTGGCGGTGCTGATCGGCGCGATACAGATCCTGATTGCCGTGCTCAAGCTCGGCGACCTCACGCGCTACATCTCCGAATCGGTGGTCACCGGCTTCATCGTCGGCGCGGCCTGCCTCACCATGATCGGCCAGGTCGCGAATGCGCTGGGCGTGAAGGCCCAGGGCACCGGCCACCAGCATGTGTTGTGGCGCCTCTGGCTCACCTTGACGCAGAACGCCTCGCCGAATCTCAAGGCGGTGGCGATCAGCCTGGGCTCGATCGTGCTGGCCCTGGCCGCGCGGCGGCTGGTGCGGCGTTTCAGGCTGCCACAGCTCGACATGTTCATCGTGCTGGTGCTCGTCTCTGCCGCGGCCTGGGCGGCTGGCTGGTCGGGGCATGGTGGCGCGGTCAAACCTGCAGTCTCGCTGATCGAAGCGGTGCCGGCCAGCCTGCCCGGCTTTCATATCCCCGAGATCAAGTGGCACTGGTTCATCGACATGTCGGGCAGCGCGGCGGCGATCGCGGTGCTCGGCTTGCTGGAAGCGCTGGCGATCGCGAAGGCCATCGCCCACAAGTCAGGCCAGCAGCTCGACTACAACCGCCAGATCCTCGCCGAAGGTGTGGGCAACCTGGTCGGTGGCTTCTTCCGCTGCATGCCGGGCGCGGGCTCGCTCTCGCGCACGGCCATCAACTACCAGGCCGGGGCGCTCACACGCTTCTCGGGCGTCTTCACCGCCGCCATCGTTGCGGCCGTGGTGCTCACGCTCGGACCGCTGACGGCCTTCATCCCGAAGACAGCGCTGGCCGGGCCGCTGATGGTTGCAGCCGCGCGCCTCATCGAGCTGGGGCGGCTGCGCTACATCATTCGCGGGTTGCGCTACGACGCGGTGCTGCTGATCGCGACGGCGCTGGTGGCGGTGTTCGTCGACATCGAATTCGCGATACTGATCGGCGTGGCGCTCTCGGTGCTGTGGTACGTGCCGCGCGCCGCCAAGCTCAAGGCCACCGAGCTTGTGGTCTCGGCCGAGCGCGTGGTGCGCGAGCGCCTGCCCACCGATCCACCGGCGCGCGAGGTGTTGATCGTCGACCTCGAAGGCGAACTCTTCTTCGGCGCCGCATCCGATCTGGAACGCCATCTGCACGATGCCGCCACCCGCGCCAGGCATAGGGCATTGCACAACTCGAACCGCCGACAGGCCCTGCGCCTGCGCCTTGGCGCTCAGGCACACCGCTACCTGGTGTGAGGCCGTGCGCTGTGTCAGGCAGCGATCAACGCATCCACTTGTTCGGCACGGACGACCGTGGCATGCCTGCTCGCATTCGGAACATGGCGCCAGACCGGCTCACCAGCCACGAACACCCTGGATTCACCTGCGGCGAACGGCACCCAGGCCTCGTTGCGGGTCAACGGCTCGGTGGCCAGCAGGATCATGCGGTCATCGGGCCCATTGGCCACGCTGAGGTCGAGCGCCAGGTCGTGGTCGACGAGGTGCGCAGTGCCGAACGGGTGCTCTCGCTGCAACCAGTGCAAGCTGGTGGAGGCGTGCGCATAGAGCGCCTCGCCGTCGGAAAGCAGGAAATTGAAGCGGCCATGCACGGCGATGCGCTCGGCCAACTCGGCGATCACCGGTGCCAGTTGTTGCCAGCCCGGCGCACGGTTGCCGCGGAAGCGCTTGCGCAGCTCTTGCAGCATCCAGCAGAACGCACGTTCGCTGTCGGTATCGCCCACCGGCAGGTAGCTGCCGGTCAGGCGCGGATCGAAGCCCTTCAGGTCACCGTTGTGGCAGAAGGACCAATGGCGGCCCTGCCATTCACGCACGAAGGGGTGGCAGTTGGCCAATTGAACCGTGCCCTGCGTGGCCTTGCGGATGTGGGCGAGGACCATGCGGGCGCGGATCGGGTGACGGCGCAGAAAGTCGGCGAGCGCCGAATCGCTGGCACGGCCTTCGTCGATGAAGTGGCGGCAGACCTTGTCGTCGTGAAACGCCAGGCCGTAGCCATCGGCATGTTCGCCGGTGTGGCCGCCGCGTGCCGAGAGGCCGGTGAACGAGAAGGTCACGGCACTCGGTACGTTGCAACTCAGGGCGAACAATTGGCACATGTCAGGTCATCGACGCATGAGGATCACAAGGGGTTATCGGCAGGGCCAGCGTCGGTCTGAATCGAGCAGGGGCTGTTTTTCGAAGCGATGGGCCACGATACGCACCATGGCCCGCGACAGCCACAACGCATTGCGCGAATCGATATGCGCGCAGTGCGTTTGCGCGCCGGCCTCACCGTGGCAGCGCCTTGTCTCCCCGGTTGTTCGTGCGCGCGCAGCCACCGCGCCGGACCCTGCTCGGCCTGGCCGTCACGCTGGCGGGCGTGACCAGCCATCCCGGCGTGACCTTCTTTGCCGGCACAGTGATCGCCGGTGGCAACTTCGGCGCCGGCTTCAACGGATCGCTGCGCAGTCTCGTCGCCTGGAGCGTCGGCCCAGTCGTCCGAACGGCCGCGCGCACGCCCCGGTAACCGTTGCAGTAATCGTCATTGCGAGCGCCTCGCATGTACATCCTGGAGGAGTGCGCCCTGCCGCATCCCAAGTGCCGACATACTCAGCCTGGGAAGCGCCTTCGATATTCCGTGAGGTTCACGCCGAGGCGACGACCAAACGCTCGTCGAAAGCCGTCGACATTCGAATAGCCAACGGCATCCGCCAGTCGCTTCGCCGGCAGATCCGACTCCTCGGCCAGACGTCGGGCTGCGTCGATCCTCGCACGCTCGACGAATTCGGCCGGCGTTGCTCCGGTCTCGCTGCGGAAGATCCGCGCGAAGTTTCGCTCGCTCATGCCTGCGCGTGAAGCCAGGGCGGGTACCGACAGATCGTCGGCCAGATTCGCCAGGACATGGTCCTGCACCGCGCGCACGCTCGAACGCTCGGATGTCTGCGCTGCCAGGTGCGCGCTGAACTGGCTCTGGCCTCCGGGGCGCTTGAGGAACATCACCAGTTCGCGCGCAACGCGCAGCGCGAGCTCGCGGCCGTGGTCCTCTTCCACCATCGCGAGTGCGAGGTCCATGCCGGCAGTGACCCCGGCGGAGGTGAAGAGCTTTCCGTCCTTCACATGGATGGCGTCCGCTTCCACCTGCGCACCAGGGTATGCCGCCGCAAGGCGGGCAGCGGCATTCCAGTGGGTGGCGACCCGCTTGCCGTCGAGGAGCCCGGCGGCCCCCAGGACGAAGGCGCCGGTGCAGACCGACCCATAGCGTCGTGCGGCGCGGGACCGGCGCCGAAGCCAGTCTTGCAACTGCAGGTCGCTGGACATGTCCTCGATGCGGGGGCTGCCCGCGACGAGCAAGGTGTCGATGGCCCCGCGATGCTTCGCCACAGTCGCGTCGACCGCCAGGCACAACCCGCTGCTGCTCTGGAGCATGCCCTCCTCGGTGCCGATCACCTGCACCCGATAGGCGCCGGGCCGGCCGAGTTGGCGAGACGCCTCGGCGAAGACGTCTGCTGGCCCCGTGACATCCAGGAGTTGAAAACGCGGAAAGGCGAGGATGGCGATGCGCATGGCTGAAGGGGCCCGATGATTGGCAGAAAAAGACGCCCGTTGGCAAGAACGACGGCGCCAGCTTGGCAGAAAATGTCTATATTCGCAAATTCAGCCAAAGGAATATGCCGTGAAAAGCGCGTCTCCGAACCTGTCTCCGGCCCCTGCCCTGACCCCATCCGTCAACCCACCCTCCACGGCTTCGCCGGCTTCGCGCCCAGATGGTGAAGTTTCGGTACGAAACCTGCCCGTCAACCTGTTCGCCTCGGTGATGGGCCTCTCCGGGCTGGCGCTTGCATGGCGAATCGCGCACGGCAGCCTGGGTGCGCCAGCCGTTGTCGGCGAAGCCATCGGCGCGTTTGCTCTCGGTGTCTTCGTGCTCGTCGCGTTGGGCTACCTGACGAAGCTCGTCAAGCACCCCAAGGCTGTGCAAGCGGAGTTTCGCCACCCCATCGCCGGCAGTTTCTTCGGCACCATTGCGATTTCGGTTCTGTTGCTGTCTGCCGTCGTCGAGCCGCATGGCGCGGCTGTGGCGCGCGCCATCTGGACCATGGGCGCGGTTGCGACCTTCGCGCTGAGCTTCGTCGCCGTGTCTCGCCTGCTGAAAGGCGAAGTCGACCCGTCGCACGCCGTGCCCGCCTGGATCATCCCGTGCGTGGCCACGCTGGACATTCCCGTAACGGGGGGGCACATGCCCATGGCCTGGGCGCCGGAGATCAACCTGTTGGCCTGCGCGACAGGCGCCGTGATGGCGCTCCTGCTCTTCGCGATGATCCTCGGCCGGCTCGTGCACCGCGCCCCACTCGCGCCCGCGATGACGCCGTCGCTGATGATTCTGGTGGCGCCTTTCGCAGTCGGTTTCCTCGCCTACAGCAATGTCGTGGGCGGCATCGATCGTTTCTCGGCGATGCTCTTCTACTTCGGCCTCTTCATGTTCGCCGTGGTCGCGCCCAAGGTTTTCCGCCCGAGCATCGGATTTTCTCCGGCCTGGTGGGCGATCGGCTTCCCGATGGCTGCGCTCGTCAATGCATCGCTGAGGTACGCAGAGTTTCGAGACAGCGGCCCGCTGTGGCTCCTCGCCGCGATGCTCCTGGGTGCGCTCAGCCTTGCAATGGCGCTCCTCACCGTCCGAACCGTTCACATCGCGCTCAACGGCAAGCTGTTCACAGGAGCCCAGGTTTTGCACAAGGAGACAGCCTGATGAGTGACGACGACGTGCGTTCCGCCTTGCAACAGCACTGGGCAGCTTCCGACGCCAATGACTTCGCGGCGGAGCACTCGATCTACGACGAGCATGCGGTGCTCGAATATCCCCAATCGGGCGAGCGCATCCGCGGTCGGGAGGGTATTCAGGCATCGCGTATGGCGCAGCCGAACAGCAAGCGGTTCACCGTGCGGCGGGTGCTGGGTGGCGGCGGTCTCTGGATCAGCGAATTGATCCTCTCTTATGACGGCAGACCGGCCCATGTCGTGAGCATCATGGAATTCGAGGGCGGCAAGGTGGTCCGCGAGACCCAGTATTTCGGCGACCCGTTCGAGCCAGGTCCGTCTCGCGCCCAGTGGGTCGAACGAATGTATTGAAGGTTTCAGGCGGCGCAAGGGACGTTGGGGCCGGTGCGGCGGAGCAACCGCAACATGAACTGACGAACCGGGCATGTCGCAGCGACGACCGCGCCCGATGTGTTCAATTCTTCGTCGCTGCCTCACCGTGGATCCAGGACAGGAACGCCTCGACCGTCGCACGCTTCGCGTGGCGTGCCGGATAGACGGCAAAGTGGGCCTTGACGCGCACTGACTTGTCGAGACCGAACGCAGGCCGTGCAGACACCGCCGCGCTCAGCAAGTCACTACGGGGCGACCTGCAGAGCAAGGGCCTGCAGTTCGTGGAGGCCGACAAGAAGGTCTTCAAGGCCGCGCTCGGCAAGAGCAGCTTCTACAAGGACTGCACTGTCGAACCCTCCAGGCTCGCCGACGCCATTCGCTTCATCGCCATCGATGCCATCGTGCGCGCAACCGAGGGTCATCAAGGTCAGTGCGCCGAATTCGACCGCATCGTCAGTGGCGAGCTTCCACCGGGTTGGCGCGAAGTCTTGCTCGACTACAAACAGCGCGCCATCGAGAAAGGCGACGCACCGGCCGGCATCCTCATCTCGGCCGACATCAACGATCACCTGACGGAGGTACTGCCCGAGCGCATGGTCGGCTGCGCCGATCTCGAAGCGCCAACCAGCCACCAGCGTTGCCTGCGGGCCTTCACACGCGACGCTCGCAGCGGGGCCTACGTGCACTGCGGCGTTCGCGAACATCTGATGGGCGCGATGGCCAACGGCATGGCTGCGCATGGCGGTGTCATCCCGCTGGCAGTCATGAATCACGCCATCACCACTTCAGGTGGGCGCCGCCTGGTTCGGAACAAGGCCTTCGTTCTTCAGCGCCGCGCCGATGGCCGCAGGGAAAGGTGGTCTGCGACTCCGGCATCGGCCCCGCGCACGTGTACTTCCCGGTCAGCGCTGTCGTGTCCCTGGTCTACGTGGCCAACACGGGAGGCACGCTGTAGATGGCCACCGTCGGGTGCGACGGAATGGTGGGCATCGGCGAGGGGTACGCATTTTTTCGCCGCTATGTGCGCCAACAGACAGACCGAACTCCGCCACCGGTCGACACTGACGGATGCGACCTCCAAGCGTCCTTCCGGCACAGTCGAAGCGCTGCATTCGAAAACTGTCGTATGCGAGAGCCGGCCAGGCACTTGCGTTGATGCTCTGCCCTCTCGCTGCATTGGGGCAGGACGAAGCCACGCCCGCATTCAAGACAGTCGACTCCATCGAGGCGCGCGTGCAGGGATGCGTGACTTGCCACGGCCAAAGTGGCCAGGGCACCAACAACGGCTACTTCCCTCGCATCGCCGGCAAGCCCGCAGGTTATCTCTTCAACCAGCTCGTGGCTTTCCGCGACGGCACGCGCAAATACGCCCCGATGAACTATTTGGTGGCTTACCTCCCCGACCCTTACCTGCACGAGATTGCAGAGCACTTCGCGAAGCAGCGGCCAGCCTTTGCCGCAAAAGACGCCAGCGTCGCTGACGCGCCCACGCTTGCCCGCGGCAAGCTCATCGCAACCGCAGGCGACGCTGCCAGACAAGTTCCGGCCTGCATCGCCTGTCATGGCGCCGGTCTCACGGGCATGCAGCCCGGCATTCCTGGGCTTGTCGGTCTGCGCCCGACCTACATCGTCGCGCAACTCACACGTTGGCGCGTCGGCGACAGGCATGCGGCGGACCCCGACTGCATGAAGCGCATCGCGACCCGTCTGACCGAGACCGACGTGGTTGCGGTCGCTGCATGGCTTTCCACCCAGGACGCCCCCAAGGATGCGTCGCCCGAGTCGTCGAACCTTGTGCGCATGCCGCTCGCCTGCGGGAGCCAGAAGTGATTCGCATGCGCCATGTGACCCGCGCGCTCCTGGTTGCCTGTGTGCTGGCTGTCGCTGTGGTCGGCGTTGGGTGGATGCTGCTTCGCCAGGGTTTTCTGCCGAAGATGCCAGACACCAAAGTCGTCACCGCCACGACGCAGACTCTAGACCGCGGGGAGTACCTGGCCCGCGTCGGCGATTGCGTGGCCTGCCATGCGGCTCCCGGTGGAAAGCAGTTTGCTGGCGGCCGCGCGATGCCGACGCCGTTCGGCGACCTCTTCGTCCCGAACATCACCCCCGACGACGACACCGGCATCGGCCTGTGGACGGCTGCCGACTTCTATCGAATGATGCACAGCGGCGTCTCGCGCGACGGTTCCCTCCTCTACCCGGCGATGCCGTTCGCCTCGTACACGAAAGTGACGCGAGAGGATTCGGACAGCATCTTCGCGTACCTGATGTCGGTGGCTCCGGTGCGCCAGAAGAACAGACCGCACGAACTGCGCTTCCCCTATAACCAGCGCGAAATGCTGCTGGGGTGGCGCGCGCTCTACCTGAAGGAAGGCGAGTACGCCAGCGACCCGAAGCAAACAGTGCAATGGAACCGCGGCGCATACCTCGTCCAGGGCTTGGGCCATTGCACGATGTGCCACACCGCCATCAACGCGCTCGGAGGCTCGAGCGAAGCCAAGGCCTTCGAAGGCGGCATGATTCCGAACCAGAACTGGTACGCACCCTCGTTGACATCGAACCGCGAGGCGGGTCTTGGCGACTGGAGCATCAAGGACATCACCGACCTGCTGCAGACAGGTATTTCGCACCGGGGCACGGTCTACGGACCCATGGCGGAGGTGGTCTACAACAGCCTTCAGTATGTGTCGGACGAGGACATCGAAGCGATGGCGGTGTACCTGAAGGCCTTGCCGCCCCGCGACTCGGGCGCGCCGGTTCCGGACAGCGCTCGCCTGGTCGCGCCGAGCGTGATGGAGCTTGGCAGAAACCTGTACACGAAGCAGTGCGCTGTGTGTCATGGCGGCGAGGGCAAGGGCCAGCCGCCGCTCTACCCACCGCTGGCGGGGAACCAGTCGATCGTGATGTCGTCGCCTGTCAACTCGCTCCGCATGGTGCTGAACGGCGGCTACCCGCCCGGCACGTCGAAGAACCCTCGTCCCCACGGTATGCCGCCATTTGCGCACCTGTTTTCGGACGCCGAGGTGGCGGCTGTCTTGACGTACGTGCGGGTTGCCTGGGGGAACGTCGGAACCCCGGTCTCTCCGGCGCAAGCGAACGAAATGCGCAAGGCGCTGCCGGAATGACGCCGTGACCACGCCCGATGTTCCACGCAGCGACGAGCCAGTGGCCGACGTGACCGACGCCGCGGTGAACGAAATCGTCAGCCGGGGACCAGGTGGCGCGTTCGCCGTTGCCGGAATCGCCACCGCCATCGTCATGGCCCTGTATTTCGCGTTCTACTTCTTCGCCTACCTACCCAGAGGGGTCGTGCAGTGACCACGCCAAGCGCCTCCGACGCGCCTGCCGCCAGCCACGCCTCCGAGAACGTCGCGGTGACGGCGGAGAAGCGCTGGGCCATCATCGTCGGGCTCATCATCTTGCTGCTCCTGGCCATGATGGTCTTCACAGGCCTGCACTGGGCTGCGATGCCGCCATCGCGCGTCGAGACCATCGATCCACAAACGTTGCACATCTCAGGCGAGTTCGTCGAAAGCAAGCTGGGTACTTCTGTCGGACCCGACGGAAAGGTGGTCGTCCGACTGATCGCCCAGCAGTATTCGTTTCAGCCGCCGTGCCTCGTCGTGCCCGCGGAGATGCCGGTCACCTTCCGGGGAACAAGCACCGACGCGATTCACGGGTTCATCATCGGCACCACGAATGCCAACGTGATGCTGGTGCCCGGGTTCGTGGCGACCTTCACCACATCGTTCAAGCGGCCGGGCGAACATCTGATGCCCTGCCACGAATTCTGCGGAACCGGCCACGAGGCGATGTGGGCGCGGCTTCAGGTCATCGAGCCGAACGAGTTTCTCGCGAAGGCGAGCGGCGGGAAGGTGGTGAGCTGTGTTCCTCGCTAGAAAACTCGTGCTCGCCCACTTCTGGGTCGCCTTCGCTGCCTTTGCTGCGGCCATGGTGCTGGGCGCCTGGCAGATGTTTGCCCGCAGCCCGCTCGCGTCATGGGTCGGGCACTCCGAGCTGTACTACCGCTCGGTCACCGCCCACGGCACGGTGATGGCGTATGTCTTTCCGACCCTTGTCGCGATGGGCTTCGGCTATGCGGTCACCGAACTGGCGCTGAAGCGGCCACTGGTGGGCCTGCGCTGGGCCTGGGCCGGCTTCTGGCTGGTCATCGTCGGCACGGTTATGGCCGCAGCACCCATCGCGGCTGGCCGAGCGTCGGTTCTGTACACGTTCTACCCTCCTCTCGTCGGCAGCCCGTTCTTCTACCTGGGCGTGGTACTCGTCGTCGTCGGCTCCTGGGTGTGGGTGGCGCTGATGGCCATCAACCTGAATGCCTGGAAAAAAGAGAACAAGGGCGTCACCGTGCCGTTGGTGATGTTCGGCAACGTCGCGACCGCCTATCTCTGGGCCTGGACATCCATCGGCGCGGCTGTCGAGATTCTGGTGCTCATCCTCCCAGCAGCATTGGGACTCACCGACACCATCAATGCCGGGCTGTCGCGCGTCCTTTTCTCGTGGACCTTGCACGCCATCGTCTACTTCTGGCTGATGCCCGCCTACGTCGCGTTCTACACCATCGTCCCACGCGCCATCGGAGGCCGCCTCTACAGCGACACCATGGGACGGGTCGCGTTCGTCCTCTTCCTCGTGTTCTCGATGCCCATCGGCATTCATCACCTGTTCGCCGACCCCCAGGTGGGTTCCGGCTTCAAGTTCATGCATGCCGTCTTCACCGCCATGGTGACGGTGCCGACGTTTCTGACGGTCTTCACCATCGTCGCTTCGGTCGAGATTGCAGCGCGACTGCGCGGAGGCAAGGGCCCACTCGGCTGGGTCAAGTCCTTGCCATGGGACAACCCGATGATGCTGGCGGTGACCTTCTCCTTCGTCATGCTCGGCTTCGGCGGTGCCGGCGGGCTCATCAACATGAGCTATCAACTGAACGAGACCATCCACAACACCCAGTGGATCACGGGCCACTTCCACCTCATCTTCGCGGGCACCGTCGTCATCATGTATTTCATGCTGGCGTACGAACTCTGGCCTCAACTCACGCAGTGCGGCGCACTGCCCAGGCGACTTTTGAAGATTCAATTGTGGTCATGGTTCGTCGGCATGCTGGTGCTCACCGGGCCGTGGCACTGGGTCGGCTTGCTCGGCATGCCGCGCCGCATGGCTCACTTCGACTACACCAACCCGGCGATTGCGCCCCAGGCCTGGCCGGTCGTGGCCTCGACGCTGGGAGGATTCGTGCTGTTGGCGTCCGCCGTCCTCTTCATCTACATCCTGGCCACCGCGAGAAGGCAAGCGTCGAACCCTGAGCCGTTCACGTTCAGCGTCGCCGTGCACATGCCGGCGAAGGTGCCTCTTGCGCTCAATGGCTTCGGCATCTGGGTCACGCTGATGGTGGCGCTGACCGTCGTGAACTACGGCTTCCCGATCGCGCAACTGGCTGTCCTGAAAGACGCCTCGGTCCCAGTCATACCGGTCGGAGCCCGGTGATGCGCGAATACGGCACGTACTCGTGGCGCAATCCGTGGTTCCGTTGGAGCATTCTGTCGGTCTGCGGCACCACAGTGGCGGCCGTGATGGTCGGATTCATCTGGTTGCCGTCGGTGCAGGGGGACTTCAGCGCCCAAGGTCTCTGGGCAAGCATCTGTCGGGCTGCCGGCGTGCCGCAGGAATGGGGCGAGCGGCCAGACAATGCCCAGCGAGCCGGAAGCACCACGAGCGTCGTGCTCGACCAGGCAATGACACGTCCAGGAGCCAGCGAAGCCGCCGGCCGGGGCGCGACACTGGCTTTGCAGCAATGCACCATGTGCCACGGCGTTCGCGGCGTCAGCCAGACCAGCGTGCCCAACCTGGCAGGCCAGTATGCGGAGGTCATCCTCAAGCAGCTCACCGACTACCGGACCGGGGCCCGCGCGAGCGCCATCATGCAAGCGATGGCGAAGAACCTGTCGGCGCGCGATGTGAGCGACCTGGCGGCCTACTACGCCTTGCTCGCCCGGCTGACTCCGTCCTCCGAAGCTGCCGCGGCCGGACCGGTGCCACCGCTGGTGAACAGCGCCGATGCGATGAGAAACATTGCGTCTTGCGCCTCCTGCCATGGCGGCGTCGACCACAAGCTCGGCGCGCCGTGGCTGGACGGCATGCCCAAGGAATATCTGGCGCTCCAGTTGACGGCTTTCGCAACGGGTGAGCGCAGGAACGACAGCTACGCGCAGATGCGCAACATGGCACGTCAGCTGTCGGCAGCGGAGATCGATTCACTGGCCGGGTTCTACGCTCGACGCTGAGTTCGGACCCGACCGTTCTGCGTCACTGTCGGCCGCGGTGATTCGAGCCTCTATGTGGGTTGACGAACAGACGGGGAACGGCAACGCGTTCATTCTTCACCGTGTTTCCGCAGAACCAACGCCACCCAGGAGTCGCAATGTCCAACTCTTACAGGCCCGAAAGGCCTCAAATCGTCTTCCATGTCCGGGACATGACCAGTGAAATCTTGCATGATCCCTTGAGTATTTTCGCAGTTTCGAAAGTCCGACTGGACGTCGAGTTCGACGATGATTGCCTTTCAGGTCAGTGACAGGACATCGCACCGCGCCGCCGGACTCGTGACCAAGGCGGTCAAGGAGGCAGATCGCGTCGAGGCATCGGACACGGCGGGCGAATGATCGTGAGCGGCTCATGCGCAAGGCACTGACGCAGGGCTTCAGCACCTTTCTGCGACGCCGCCATGTTCAGCGGCATTTCGCCCGCAGGCCGCTGTTCGAAACGTTCGCCCCGAACGCCTCCGATGCCGACAAGCGTGCGGCACCCGCGCACATCCTGGGCGACATGCTCCTGGTGGCTCGCGACGAGCCGGCTGCGGCAATCGATCGGCTGCAATCTCGCTCGAACGGCCTGAGCGCCGCCGAAGCTGCGCAGCGTCTGGCGCGCGATGGCCCGAACGAGATCGAACACGAGAAGCCCCTGCCCGCCTGGTTGCATCTCTGGCGCTGCTATCTCAACCCTTTCAATCTGCTGCTGAGCGTGCTGGCCGCGTTGTCGTACCTGAGCGCAGACCTCAAGGCCACCGTGGTGATTGGCGTGATGGTGGGTCTGAGCACCGTCATCCGCTTCGTGCAGGAAGGTCGTTCGCACCGGGCCGCCGAAGGGCTGCGGGCGATGGTGAGCAACACGGCGACCGTGATCCGCAGCGAGGTTGGCTCACCCGCCCCGCCCGCCCGCGTCGACATCCCGCAGCGTGAGTTGGTGGCCGGCGATCAGGTCGCCTTGTCGGCCGGCGACATGATCCCGGCCGACTGCAGGGTACTCACCGCGAGAGACCTGTTCATCGGCCAGGCAGCCATGACGGGCGAGTCACTGCCGGTGGAGAAATTCGCCGATCTCCAAGGTGACGCCTCGGGTGTGCTGGAGCAATCCAACTTGGTGTTCATGGGCACGAATGTCGTCTCGGGCGCGGCGACCGCGCTCGTGGTGGCCACCGGCAATCGCACCTACTTCGGAACGCTGGCGTCACGGGCCTCGGCGGTCGATCCGACGCCCAATGCCTTCCAGGCGGGCGTCAACAGCGTGAGCTGGCTGCTGATCCGGTTTGCGCTGGTGATGGTGCCCATCGTGTTCCTGGTCAACGGCTTGACCAAGGGTGACTGGCTGCAGGCCTTCCTGTTCGCGCTCTCGGTGGCGGTCGGCCTGACGCCCGAAATGCTGCCGATGATCGTGACCTCCACGCTGGCCAAGGGTGCCGTGCTGCTGTCGCGCAAGAAGGTCGTCGTCAAACGCCTGGACGCGATCCAGAACTTCGGCGCGATGGACATCCTCTGCACCGACAAGACCGGCACGCTGACACAGGACAAGATCGCCCTGGCGCGCCACGCCGACGCCTACGGGCAGGACACCGACGAGGTGCTGAACTTCGCCTTCCTCAACAGCTTCTACCAGACCGGCCTGAAAAACCTGCTCGACCGCGCGGTGCTGGCGCATGTGGAACTGCCAGCCGAAATGAAGCTGAAGGACGCCTACCGCAAGGTCGACGAGATTCCCTTCGACTTCGAACGCCGGCGCATGTCGGTGGTGGTCGCGGCGCTGGTGGCCGGCAACGACCAGCACCATGAACTCATCTGCAAGGGTGCGGTCGAAGAGGTGCTGACCGCTTGCACGCATGTCCGTACACAGGACTCGACCGATGCCAGCCTGGACGGCGAGCGCACCATGCCCACGCTGCCGCTGGACGCGGCGCTGCTGGCCCGCACCCAGGCCGTCACCGCAGGGCTCAACGCCGAGGGCTTGCGCGTGGTCGCCGTGGCCGTGAAGACACTGCCGCCCGGGCAGACAATCTACTCGGTGGCAGACGAGACGGGGCTGACGCTGATCGGCTATATCGCCTTCCTCGATCCGCCCAAGGAGTCGGCCGCGCCGGCCTTGAAGAAGCTGGCGGCGCACGGCATCACCGTCAAGGTATTGACCGGCGACAACGATCTCGTGACCCTGCAGGTCTGCCGCCAGGTCGGCCTGCATGCCGATGCCGTGCTGCTGGGCGCGCAGGTCGAAGCCCTGAGCGACGACGCGCTGAAGGCCGCGGCCGAATCGCACAGCATCTTCGCCAAACTCAGCCCGCTTCACAAGGAGCGCATCGTGCGGGCGCTGCGCGCCAGCGGCCATGTGGTGGGTTTCATGGGCGACGGCATCAACGACGCGCCGGCCCTGCGCGCGGCCGACATCGGCATCTCGGTCGATTCGGCGGTCGACATCGCCAAGGAGGCTGCCGACATCATCCTGCTGGAGAAGAGCCTGCTGGTACTCGACGACGGTGTGGTCGAAGGCCGCACCACCTTCTGCAACATGCTCAAGTACATCCGCATGACGGCGAGTTCGAACTTCGGCAACGTGCTGTCGGTGCTGGTGGCCAGCGCTTTCCTGCCGTTCCTGCCGATGCTTCCCTTGCAACTGCTGGTTCAGAACCTGCTCTACGACGTCGGCCAGACCGGCATCCCGTTCGACAACGTCGATGCCGAGCTGGTGGCAAAACCGCTCGCGTGGAATCCGAAGGACATCGGTCGCTTCATGCTGTTCTTCGGGCCTGTCAGCTCGGTATTCGACATCGCCACCTTCGCGCTGATGTGGTGGGTGTTCGGCGCCAACACGCTGGCGCAGCAGTCGCTGTTTCAGTCGGGCTGGTTCGTGGTGGGTCTGTTGACGCAGACCCTCGTCGTGCACATGGTCCGCACGCCCAAGCTGCCTTTCATCGAGAGCAGAGCCTCCGCGCCGCTGATGGTGATGACGGTCGCCATCATGTCGGTGGGCCTGTGGCTGCCGATGGGACCGCTGGCAGGCGACTTCGGACTTCGTGCACTGCCGGCGAGCTATTTCGCCTGGCTCGCCGCCATCCTGGCGGCCTACTGCACGCTGACCACCGCCATGAAGCGGATCTACATCCTGCGTTTCGGCTGGCAATGAGTGTGCGTGCTGGCGCGGCAGCCGGAGTCAGAAGCTGCGCGGTGCCCGGCAAGACTCGGTGCGGCAGCGCACAGACAGGCCCGTCAGGTGGGCGCACCCTGCGTTCAGGGCATCGCTCCGCGACCGCCACCCTACCCACTTTCGAAAGCGCATACCACCATGGCTTACCAAAGCGTCGACCCCCACACCGGCAACGTCCTGAAGAGCTTCGAACACTTCAGCGCCGCGCAACTGGAGCAATCGCTCGCGACCGCGGAGGCTGCCTTCCAGGCCTGGAAGCACACGAGTTACGCCGACCGCGCCGTGATCCTCCGCAAGGCGGCGGCCCTGATGCAGGCACACGTCGACGACTTCGCCAGACTGGCCACGCTCGAGATGGGCAAGCGCATCGCCGAAGCACGCGGCGAAGTCCAGTTCAGCGGCGACATCCTGGCCTACTACGCGCAGCATGCCGAAGCCTTCCTGGCCCCCGTCAAGCTCCACCCGAAGGTCGGTGAAGCGCACATGGAGAGCAGCCCGTTCGGCGTGCTGTTCTGCATCGAGCCCTGGAATTTTCCGTACTACCAGTTGGCCCGCGTCGCCGGACCGCAACTCATGGCAGGCAACGTGCTCGTGGTCAAGCACGCGGGCTGCGTGCCGCAATGCGCGATCGCGTTCGAGAAGCTGCTGATAGCTGCCGGCGCGCCCGCAGGCGTCTACACCAACCTGTTGATCTCGCACGAACAGTCGAACGCGGTCATCGACGACCCGCGCATCAAAGGCGTGGCGCTGACCGGGAGCGTGGCCGCGGGGCGGAGCGTCGCGGCCCGCGCGGGGCAGAACCTGAAGAAGTCTTCGATGGAGCTTGGCGGCAGCGACGCGTTCATCGTGCTCGACGATGCCGATCTGGAGAAGACCATTCCGTGGGCCGTGTGGGGGCGCATGTACAACGGCGGCCAGACCTGCTGCGCCGCCAAGCGGTTCATCGTGCTGGAGTCGATCGCCGATGCCTTCCTCGCGAAGTTCAGGTCGGCGCTGGAGGCCTTGAAGCCCGGCGATCCGATGGATGAGAGCACCACGCATGGCCCGCTCTCCAGCGAGGCGGCGCTGCTGCAACTTCTGAAGCAGGTCGACGAGGCCGTGGCGCACGGCGCCACGCTTCTGATGGGCGGCAAGCGCATCGATCGGCCGGGCTCGTTCATGCAGACGACGATCCTGACGGACATCGCCAAGGACAACCCGGCCTTCCGCGACGAGTTCTTCGGCCCGGTGGTCTCGTTCTTCCGCGTGAAGACCGAAGACGAAGCCGTTGCGCTCGCCAACGACTCCGACTTCGGCCTCGGTGGCTCGGTGTGGACAAAGGACGTAGCGCGCGGCAAGCGCATCGCGAGCCGCGTCGACACCGGGATGATGTTCATCGACAACATCGACTGGACCGACGCCGAGCTGCCCTTCGGCGGCATCAAGGATTCAGGCTACGGACGCGAGCTGGGCAACATGGGCATCCAGGAGTTCGTGAACAAGAAGCTGGTCCGCACCGCCCAACTCGACGCACCGGCGTGAAGAGGAGGAACCCACCATGACACGCACGATGCAAGCCGCCCAGGTCGAACGCTTCGGCCAGGCGCTGGTACTGAAGGAGCTCGACATCCCCACACCAGGGCCCGGCCAGATCCTCGTCAAGACCGAGGCCTGTGGCGTCTGCCACACCGACCTGCACGCCGCCAACGGCGACTGGCCGGTCAAGCCTTCCCTTCCATTCACGCCGGGCCACGAAGGCATCGGCATCGTGGCCGCGCTCGGCGCCGGCGTCACGGCAGTGAAGGAAGGCGACCGCGTCGGCGTGCCCTGGCTCTACTCGGCCTGCGGGCATTGCGAGTATTGCCTCGCCGCGCGCGAACCGGTGTGTGCCGAAGCGCAGTTCGGCGGCTACACGAAGAACGGCGGCTTTGCCGAATACATCGTCGCCGACCCGAACTACGTCGCCCACATCCCCGCACACCTGGCAGCACGCGACGCCGCACCGCTGATCTGCGCCGGCATCACCTCGTACAAGGGCATCAAGGAGACGCAGGCACGGCCTGGCGAGTGGGTCGTCGTCTCGGGCGTCGGCGGGCTCGGCCACCTCGGCATCCAGTACGCCCGTGCCA
>JAMFRW010000235.1 GCA_026224975.1 Rhodoferax sp.
GGCTGCAGTTGGCGCTGGATCAGCCTATCTCTTGACCACACGGCCTTTGACCACGGGCTTGCGGGCCGATGGGGGCGGGGCGATCGCCGCGTCCCACAACGGCTCCGGCGGAAAGCGCTCCACCAGAAAGTCGAGCATGGCTCGCAGCGCCGATGACATGTGCTTGCGTGAGCTGTAGACCGCGTACACGCTGAGTTCGCGCGGCAGCGCCTTCGGCAGGATCGCGACCAGCTCGCCACTGCGGATCAGCGGGGCTGCCACGAAGGTCGGCAGCATCGCCACACCGGCGCCGCGCTGCGCTGCCATGACCAGCGCGTTCGAGTCGTTGGCGCTGATGTTGCCGCTCACGGCCGCGGAAACGGGCGTGCCATCGACGGCGAATTCCCACAGCGTCTTGCCGTAGTAGGAGTGCGTGAGGCAGTTGTGCCCGGCCAGATCCTCGACGCGGCGTAGCGCGCCGTGCGCCTTCGAATAGGCAGGCGAGGCGCAGACCACCGAGCGGCATACGGTGAGGCGACGTGCGATCAGGTTCGGGTCCAGATCGTTGGTGATGCGGATCGCCAGATCGATGCGTTCATCGACGAGATGCACCGCCCGGTCGAGCAGCACCAGATCGACGGCCACGCCGGGGTTGCACATCACGAAGTCGGTGACGGCCTGCGTCAATTGCGCCTGGCCGAACGAGCTGCTGGCGGTGATGCGCAGCAGGCCTTGCGGCGCGTCGTCGGGCGCGGGCACCGCCACGCGAATGTCTTGCGCCAGATCGAGCAACTGCCTGCACTTGGCCAGTACCTCGTTGCCCGCCGCCGTGAGGCTCAGCCGGCGCGTGGTGCGGTGCATGAGGCGCGCGCCGGCCCAGGCTTCGAGTTCGGCCAGGTAGCGCGAGACCACAGGGCGCGAAAGGCCCAGGCGCAATGCGGCGGCCGATTGGCTGCCCGCATCCACCACCGACACGAACACTTCCATGGCGACCAACCTGTCCATGATTCGACCGATTCCAGAAACAAACTGTGATCGAGTTTAGGGTTTTTTGTTCGATCTGGCGCAACTAAGCTTCGTGGCACCTCAACGTTCATCCCATTGCCATGCGCCACGCTTTCCGTCTTGCTCTTGTCTCCGCTCTTTCGTCTGCCTTGCTGATCCCGGCCGGCTCTGCCCTCGGCGCCGAGCCTTTGAAGCTCACCGTCTACAACCCCGGCAAGGAGGCCGTGTTCCCGGTGTCGTCGGTGCTCGTGACCGGCCGCAAGGAAGCCATCCTGGTCGATGCGCAGTTCGGCGGCAGCCAGGCCGAGAAGGTCGTCGAGACCATCCGCCAGAGCGGCAAGACACTGACCACGGTCTACATCAGCCATGGTGACCCGGACTACTACTTCGGCCTCGAAAAGATCAAGGCCGCCTACCCGGCCGCGCGCATCGTCGCGACCCCGCAGACTGTCGCGCACATCAGGGAATCGATGGCCGGCAAGCTCGCGTTCTGGGGCACCAAGCTCGGCGCCGATGCGCCCAAGACCCTGGTCGTGCCCGAAGTGCTCGAAGGCGACACGCTCCAACTGGAAGGTCAGGCGCTGAAGATCATAGGCTTGAGCGGCCCGCAACCCGACCGCAGCTTCGTGTGGATTCCGTCGATCGAAGCCGTGGTCGGCGGCGTGGTGCTGGCCAACAACCTGCATGTGTGGATGGCCGACACGCAATCGCCGCAATCACATGCCGATTGGCTCGCAACTCTCAAGGCCATCGACGCGCTCGAGCCCAAGACCGTCGTGCCCGGCCACTACCTTGCCGGCCCCTCGACGCCGCCGCAGGCCGCCAACTACACGGCCGGCTACATTCGCGCCTTCGATGCGGAAACCGCCAAGGCCAAGGACTCGGCCGCGCTGATCTCCGCGATGAAAAAGCACTACCCGACAGCAGGCGAAGAATCGTCGCTGGAACTGAGCGCGAAGGTCGCCAAGGGAGAGATGACATGGTGAATCCCAAGCTCCACTACATCCACGACCCGCTCTGCGGCTGGTGCTATGCCGCGGCACCGCTCGTCAAGGCTGCACGCGAATCGATGGAAGTCGTGGCACATGGCGGCGGCATGATGGCCGGCCCAAGGCGCAAGGCCGTGACCGACGCATGGCGCACCTTCGTGATGCCGCACGACCGCCGCATCGCCATGCTGAGCGGCCAACCCTTCGGTGCCGCCTACTTCGACGGCCTGCTGCGCGATCACGGCGCAGTGTTCGATTCGGTACCGCCGACCACCGGCGTGTTGGCGGCCGAGCAGTTGGCGAGCAAGGGGCTCGATCTGCTGGCCAGGTTGCAGACCGCGCATTACGTCGAAGGGCGACGCATCGCCGACCCGGATGTGTTGGCCGAACTCGCCGCCGAGATCGGCATCGAGCGCGAGCCGTTCACTGCGACATTTGCGAGCCTCGAAGGCGCGGCCACGGAAGCCCACTTCGTCGAGAGCCACAGGCTGCTGCAGCAGATCGGAGGGAACGGCTTCCCGACCTTTGCACTCGAAGCCGCAGGACGCTTCGAGCTTGTGCCTTCGGCACCGTATCTGGGCCAGCCGCAGGCCTGGAGAGACCACCTCGCGACGCTGACATCGGCCCGCGCGGCCTGACGCCACGCATTTCAACCCTTCATCGGAACCACATGATTGCCATCGACAACACCCTCATCCAACGCGCGCTCGCCATCCTCCGCATCGTCAGCGCCTTCCTGCTGATCCAGCACGGAACAGCCAAGCTCTTCGGCTTTCCGCATGTGGCGTACTTCGACAACCTGCAGCTCTTCTCGCTGGTGGGCGTGGCCGGCATCCTCGAAGTGGTCGGCAGTCTCTTCCTGCTGGCCGGCCTCTTCACGCGACCGGTGGCCTTCGTGCTCTCGGGCCTGCTGGCGTTCGCCTATTTCATCGGGCATGCGCCCAAAGGCAACTTCCTCGCGCCCACGCTCAACGGCGGCGAGTCGGCCGTGTTGTTCTGCTTCGTCTTCCTGTTCCTGGCAGCGGCGGGCGCAGGTGCCTGGAGCCTGGATGCGCGGCGAGCCAAGGTGTAGAGGACTGCTCGCCTTTTATGCCGCCGTGCCCCGGCGCAGAAGGTACGCATCCATGATCCAGCCATGCTCGGCGCGAGCCGCTGCTCGTGCGATCACGATGCGCTCGCCGATGTCTGCCAACGGCCCCGAGAGCAGCAACTGCTGCGGCATGCCGAGGTAAGCGGCCCAGTAGATGTGCAGATCGTCGGGCGGCAGGGTCTGGAAGGCGCAGGCGCCATCGAGCATGACGACGATGGTGTCGACACCCGCGAGCCAGCCGTTCTCGCGCAGGTGGCGGCCGGTGGTGATGAGCACCGGGGCCGCGAGTGTGTTGAGCGGGATGGCGTGGGCGGCGGTGAGCAGTTGCAGGGTGCTGAGGCCGGGTGTGACCTCGACGTGCAACGTCGAACCATCACGTTCGCCGTTTCGTTTCAGCCGCTCGGCGATGCGCAGGCTGGAGTCGTAGAGCGACGGGTCACCCCAGACCAGCAGCGCCACGCGCCCGCCTTGTGGGCGGTGGGTGGCGATGAGGCTTGCCCAGGTCGCGGCGATGGCGTCGTGCCAGTCGTTCACGCCGTCGAGGTACGGTGCAGAAGTGGCATCGCGCATCGGCATGTCGAACTCGACCACTTGGGCCGGCGCGCTCAGATGGGTCGCGCAGATCATGCGCCGCAAGTCCGCCAGATCGGCCTTGTCGGCGCCCTTGCGCGGGATCAGGACCAGGTCGGCGCAGTTCAGCGCGGCGATAGCCTGAAGCGTCAGGTGCCCGGGGTTGCCGGTGCCGATGCCGATCAGCCGCAGGGCGATGGTCGGCGCAGCTGGGGATGTAGCGGGCATCGGCGATGCGTAGACGGGCGACGCGGCGATCAGCCCGGGTGGTGCAGGCGCGGCGTCATGAGGACGGTGCCCGCTTTGCCGCTCATCCCGCGCAGTCCCTTGGCCGCGGCCAGCACGGCCAGGTCGATCAGCGGCTCCAGCAGCACGACCGTCATGTAGGCCGCGCCGAAGCTGCCCACGCTTTGCAAAGTCTCCACGCCGAAGCCGCGGCCGTAGACCGTCCAGAAGGCCACCCAGGCGACGATGCCGCCCTGGAAAACCACCGACATCTTCGCCACGTGCGAATAGCCGAGATCGACATAGGGCACATCGGCCGGCAGCACGCGCTTGGCGACCGCTTGCATGGCGAAGAGCGCGGCCAGCAGCGTGGTGACGTTCATGCCGTACTGCGGCAAATCCTGCGGCTCGAAGAACAGGCTTTGCAGGCCCAGGCCGATCGCCAAGCCGATGGCAGTGGGCGCGGCGCCCAGCGTCAGGAAGAGCGACGAGCCCAGGATCAAATGCACTTCGGAGACGCCGACCGGCACATGCGGAAAGACCTCGAAGAAGACGAACACCAGCACCGCGGCGATCAGGCCGCGCACGATCAGCGAGAGGCCGCCCTCCTGCCGGGCGTGATCGATGGAGAGCTTGGCGGCATAGAGCGCGCAGGCGCCTGCAGTGGCATAGGACAGCATGATCTTCGTGCCGTCGACGATTCCGGGTTCCATGTGCATGGCTGAACTCCTGGGGTTGGGTGCGGCGAGAGCGCCGCGATGGTCGATTAAACGATGAAGTGGGTGGGATGTCGATTCGAAACCAAGGTCTTCAACCCTCCGTGGCCGAAGCAACCCGTGATGATCGAAAACGTCGGTCGTAATCGCTGGCATAGAGCCGGCTGTCGGCAAAGCCTTCGGCGGCCAGCGCACGGCCGACGACGATCAATGCCGTGCGCTCCACACCCTCGCCCATCGCAGCCTCGATGGTGGCCAGCGTGGCGCGGACGATGCGCTCATCGGGCCAGCTCGCACGATAGACCACGGCCACGGGGCAGTCCGCGCCGTAGGTTGGCATCAGCTCGGTGACGACCTCGGTGAGCTTGTGGATGGACAGGTGCAGCGCCAGAGTGGAGCCGGTCGCGGCGAA
>JAMFRW010000236.1 GCA_026224975.1 Rhodoferax sp.
CCGCGGCGCCGAGCCGCCCGCTCTGGCCGGCGCGCAATGCGTTGTGCAACAGGTTCATGGGGGCACTCTAGCTGCACGATCCGCCCCGGTTAGCATCGGCCCGAAATCTCCAGGAGGCCTTGCATGCGTATGACCCTGTCGCCGTTCTTGTCGCGTTTCTTCATGTTCACTGCCGCGCTCACCGCCGCGCTCTCGCTCACCGGCTGCGGCTACAACAACTTCCAGCAGCTCGACGAACAGGTCAAGGCCGGCTGGTCCGAGGTGCTCAACCAGTACCAGCGCCGCGCCGACCTCATCCCCAACATCGTCGCCAGCGTCAAGGGCGAAGCCAGCTTCGAGCAGGACACGTTGACGAAGGTGATCGAAGCCCGCGCCAAGGCCACCAGCATCCAGGCCACGCCGGAGCTCGTCAACGACCCGGCCGCATTCGAGAAATTCCAGCAGGCCCAGGGCGAACTCACCGGCGCGTTGAGTCGCCTGATGGTCGTCTCCGAGCAGTACCCCAACCTCAAGGCCAACGCGGCCTTCCAGGACTTGCGCGTGCAGCTCGAAGGCACCGAAAACCGCATCACCGTCGCTCGCAACCGCTACATCAAGACGGTGGCCGACTACAACGTGCTGGCCCGCAGCTTCCCGAGCAACCTCACGGCCATGGTCTTCGGCTACAAGGTCAAGCCCAGCTTCACGGTGCAGAACGAAGCGCAGATCTCGGTGCCGCCGACGGTGAGCTTCGACAAGCCGGCATCGGCCAGCAAGTGATCGCTTCCGGCGCGCCTTGGCCTTCTCCTTCCCAGGCTGGGGGAAGGCCGGGACGGGGGCCGCGCGCCGAGGCTGCATCGAGCGTTTGGGCCTTCATTGCTGCGGCCTTCTTCTTGTTGCTCGCGACTCTCTTCACCACAACAGCCCAAGCCCAGGACACCCTCCCCATCCCCCCGCTCAGCGGCCGCGTCGTCGACCAGACCGGCACGCTCACGCCCGCGCAGTCACAAGCGTTGACGAGCAAGCTCGAAGCCATCGAAACCCAGCGCGGCGCGCAGGTCGTCATCCTCATCGTGCCGACCACGCAGCCCGAAGACATCGCGAGCTACGGCCAGCGCATCGCCGATGCGTGGAAGGTGGGGCGGCGCGACGTGGGCGACGGCCTCGTCATCGTCGTCGCCAAGAACGACCGGCGCATGAACATCGAGGTCGCCAAGACGCTCGAAGGCGCGATCCCCGACGTGCTTGCCGGCCGCATCATCAACGAGCAGATGAAGCCCGCCTTTCGCAACAACGACTACGCCGGCGGCCTGAACGCGGCGGTCGACAAGCTCGGCCTGCTGATCGCCGGTGAAGCGCTCGCGCCGCCACCGGCCAAGGGCACGGGAGGCGGTAGCTCCAACAAGGGCTTCGACCTGCAAGACATGGCGATCTTCCTCTTCGTCGGCGTGCCCATCCTGGGCGCCGTGCTCACCGGCATGTTCGGCCGCAAGTTCGGCGCGGTGCTCACCGGCGGCGCGGTCGGCGGCATCGGCTGGTGGCTGACCGCGAGCGCGCTGGTGGCCGGCGGCGCGGGCCTGGTGGCGCTGTTTCTCGTTGGCGTGATGGGCTTCGGCGGTGGCCGGCTCGGGCGTGCGGGCGGCCTCGGCAGTGGGCCGGTGATCTGGGGCGGCGGTGGGGGTGGTTTTGGCGGAGGCGGCAGCCGGGGCGGCGGAGGCGGCGGTTTCAGCTCCGGCGGCGGGGGTGACTTTGGTGGCGGCGGCGCCTCGGGGAGCTGGTGATGAACGATCGTCGAACGTCGCCCCGACTCGCGAAGGCCGCGCGATGAACTGGTTGTTGCGCCTTCTCAAGCATCGCCGCTTCGACGAGGCGGACGCCAAACGCGTGCTCGGCGACGGCGCGCTCGCCCGCATCGAAGCCCGCGTGGCCGCGAGCGAGCAACACCACAGCGGCGAGATCCGCGTCTGCATCGAAGCCGGCCTGCCGCTCAGCTACTTGAAGCGCGGCGCCTCGGCCCGCGAACGGGCTGTTGCCATGTTCGGCAAGCTGCGCGTCTGGGACACCGAGCACAACAACGGCGTGCTGATCTACCTGCTGCTCGCCGAGCACGCCATCGAGATCGTCGCCGACCGCGGCATCGACCGCCACGCCGACGCCGCCCACTGGCAACGCATCATGCAAACCATGAGCGCAGCCTTCCAGAGCGGCCAGTTCGAAGCCGGCCTGAACCAGGCCGTCGATGCAGTCGATGCGCTGCTCGCCCAGCACTTCGCCCTCGCGCCGGGTGAGGCCAATCCCAACGAGCTGCCGAACGCGCCTGTGTTGCGCTGAAGCCGCGCTCGCTGCCCGATCACGCTCGCTAGTTCGGATGCGCCTCGGCGCTCACCGCCTCCGGCTGCGTGCGCACCGCCCACACCACGCCGGCGATCAGCAGGGCGACGCCGACGAGGGTTTCGACCTCCGGCACGCGGCCACGCAGCACGAAGGCGTAGCTGAGCGCGGCGAGCGTTTCGAACACGATCAACTGGCCGGCGAGCGCGGGCGGCAGGCGCTGGCTGGCTTCGTTCCAGCAGAGCGTGCCGAGCCAGGAGGCGAAGAGGCCGATGGCGAACATCAGCAGCAGGAATTGCGCGGGGCGCGGGCCGAAGGGCATGTCGAAGGTGGCCGCCGCGCTCGCGCCGGCCAACGCGCCGGCATCGATCCACGCGCTCCACACCCACGTGAGCGCATACCCCACCAGCGCGATCGGCAGCGTCGCCAAACCCTGCGCCGTCGCCCAGCCGCGCGGGCTGCGGTCGGGGTGGGCGCGCAGCCATTCGGCGTTGCGGATGGGATACCAGGTCCAGCACGCGACCGCGCCCACCGCGAGCAAGCCCCCCCAGGCGTAGCGCGCCATGTCGGCGTTCGGGTCGGCCTTCAGGTGGTCGAGCTCGACATGGTTGACGAGGCCGATGCCGAGGGCGATCAACAGCAGCGAAGGCAGCAGCCGCAGCCACGGCATCGGCGCTTCGGCGCGCGCGCCGACGCCGGCGGTGCGCAGCTTCGCGGTGATCGCGATGACGACCGGCAGCGTGCCGATGATCATCGTCGGCAGCGGCCCGCCCGCGCGCTGGATCGCGCTCGCGAGGAACAGGTAGTAGACGATGTTGCCGACGAGTGCGAGCTTGAGCGCCTCGACCCAATCGGCCCGCGAGAGCTGCCGCAGCTTGTCGCGGTCGAACCAGCCCAGCGGCAGCGCGATCAGCCCGAACGCGAGGTAGCGCCCGAACGACTGCAGCGTGGCCGGGTATTCCGGCAGCAGCAGCGGCCCGACGAACACCAACCCCCACATGAGGCCGGCGGCCAGCGCAAAAAGAACTCCGGAGAACAAGGGTGCGGCAAACATGGGCCGTGAGTGTCGCCTATCTCGCGGACGAGGCCGCGAGATGTCCGTTGCAATGACTGGTCAACGAACGGCGCGAGGCGTTTCCGCCGACGCCAAAGCCCGCACCTCCGACCCCCAACCACCGCCCAACGCCCGGATCAAGCCGACCGTCGACTGATACTGCGCCGACCGCACCTGCAGCGCCAGGCGCCGGTTGGCGAGTTCGCTGCGGCGGGCGTCGAGGAGTTCGAGCTGGCTGACGTAGCCGTTGCGGTAGCGCGAACTGGAGAGCACCGTTGCGCGGGTGGCCGAGTCGACGGCCTGGGCCTGGGCGCCGGCCTGGTCGGCCAGGAGGCGCAGAGCGGAGAGCTGGTCTTCCACGTCCTTGAAGGCGATCAGCACCTGCTCGCGGTAGCCGGCTGCAGCTGCGTCCCACTGCGCGTTGGCGCTCTGCACGCCGGCTTCGCGCCGGCCGCCGTCGAAGATGGGCAGCGACAGCAGGGCACCGATGCCCCAGCTGCGCGCCGACCACTTGAAGAGGTCGCCGAGGTCAGTCGAGGCGAAGCCGCCCGACGCGGTGAGCGAGACATCCGGGAACCAGGCGAGCTGCGCGACGCCGAGCCGCGCCTGCGCAGCCAGCATGCTGCTCTGCGCGGCCGACACGTCCGGCCGGCGCGCGAGCAGCGTACTGGGCAGGCCCGGCGGCACGAGTGGCAGCGGGCCGCCCCATTCGGCATCGGCGACGGCAAAGCCGCTGGGCACTTCGCCCAGCAGCAGCGCGAGCGCGTGTTCGAGTTCCGCGCGGCGGCGGTCGAGTGCGAGGGCTTGCGATTCGGTGGACGACACTTCCGTCTGCACGCGAGCCCAGTCGAGTTCGGCCACGTCGCCAGCGCGGTAGCGGCGTTCGGTGAGGCGCAGCGTGTCGCGGTAGGCCTCGACGGTCTGGCGGACGAGGGCGCGTTCGGCATCGAGCGCGCGCAAGCCGAAGTAGGTCTGCGCCACGTCTGATTGCACGAGGAGTCGCGTGCTTTGCACCAGGGCTTCACGCGATTGGGCATCGAGCGATGCGGCCTGCGTGGCCTTGGCGAGCTTGCCGAAGATGTCGGGTTCCCACGAAGCGCTGGCGCCCGTGGTCAGGGAACTCAGCGCCTGGCCGGGCAGGCCGCCGGTGCCGGGTTGCAAGGTCTGGCGGCCGGCGCCGGCCCCGATGCCGATCTGCGGCAGGCTGTCGGCGTTCGTCGAGCGGACCAGCGCGCGGGCTTGCGCCAGGCGCGCGGCGGCCAGCTGGATGCTGGTGTTGTTACGGTCGGCGCGCGCGACGAGGTCGTCGAGCAGCGGGTCGGCAAACACCTTCCACCATTCGCCGCGGGCCTGCGCCTCGGCCGGTGTGAGCGCAGCCCAGCGGCCATCGGCTTCCTTGTAGGCGGAAGGTGCGACGGGCGCGGCGACGGGTTCGACCGTCGGCACGTTGGCACAGCCCGCCAGCACGAGGGCGGCTAGCAGGGGCGCGAGCGCAAAGCGGGTCCAAGAGATCGATGATGTGTTCATGTTCGTTCCTTCTGATTCAGGATCATTCGTCGTGGCCGCGCGGCGCGGCCGGCAGCGGCTTGATCGAATGGCCGCCGCTTGATCCACCGGCCGTGACCGTCGACACCTGCGGCGTTCCTGCGAACGAATCGATGTGGGGCACTTCACCATGCAGCCGCAGCGGCTTGTTGCCGGTGAGGCGGCGCAGCACCACGTAGAACACGGGGGTGAGGAAGAGGCCGAAGGCCGTCACGCCGATCATCCCGGCGAAGACCGCCACGCCCATCGCCGTGCGCATCTCGGCACCGGCGCCTGTCGCCAGCACCAGCGGCAGCACACCCATCACGAAGGCGAGCGAGGTCATCAGGATCGGCCGCAGGCGCAGGCGGCTGGCTTCGATGGCGGCCTGCACCGGGGTACGGCCGGCCAGCTCCAGTTCGCGGGCAAACTCGACGATCAGAATCGCGTTCTTGGCACTCAGCCCCACCAGCACGATGAGACCAATCTGGGTGAAGACATTGTTGTCGCCGCCGTGCAGCCAGACTCCGGCCATCGCCGCCAGCAAGCCCATCGGCACGATCAGGATGATGGCCACCGGCAGGGTCAGGCTTTCATACTGCCCGGCCAGCACCAGGAACACCAGCAGGATCGCCAGCGGGAACACCAGTACCGCGGAATTACCGGCCAGGATTTCCTGGTAGGTCAGCTCGGTCCACTCGTAGCCGATGCCGGGCGGCAGCGTCTCGGCGGCAATGCGCTCCACCGCCGCACGGGCCTGACCAGAAGAATAACCAGCCGCCGGGCCACCATTGATGTCGGCCGACAG
>JAMFRW010000237.1 GCA_026224975.1 Rhodoferax sp.
AAAGGTTGGTTCTAGAATCCGGCTCGAATCTCGGCAGGTGCATGCTGGAGCGAACTCCCTACTCGAGAGTTGACCAGAATGCTTTGCCGCGACACCTTCGAACAACCGGATTCGCGATTGATTTAACTGTAGTCGCACAGCCACCGTGGCTGAGCAATCAGGTAAACCAGTCGAGTATAGCATTGCCCATGAGTCGAGACCTGATTGCCACCCGCAAGGACATCGACACCCGCCGTCGTACCGCGAGCGCCCTGATCCAGCAAAGCACCGAAGCGGCCCGGTCGCCCGCCAACCGCCACACCTTCATTTCCACCTCGTTCGATGCGGCAGCAGCCACTGCGGCAGCGGTCGACGCGCAGCATGCCGCTGGCGCGCCGTTGCCGCCGCTGGCGGGTCTTGCGATCAGCATCAAGGACTTGTTCGACATGGCGGGTCAGGTCAGCGCGGCCGGCTCGACGGTGCTCGCTGATCGGGCGCCTGCTTCCGTCGATTGCCCCGCCGTGGCTCGCCTGCGTGCAGCCGGCGCTGCCTTCATCGGGCGGACCAACCTGAGCGAGTTCGCGTTCTCCGGCGTCGGCATCAACCCGCACTTCGGCACGCCGGCGAACCCGTCGACATTGCTGGTGGACGCCACGCCGCGCATTCCGGGAGGTTCTACCTCAGGCGGCGGCGTCTCGGTCACGACGGGCGCCGCCTGGGCCGCGCTTGGCTCCGACACCGGCGGCTCGATCCGCATTCCGGCCGCACTGCAAGGGCTGGTCGGCTTCAAGAACACCGCGCGGCTCACGCCCACGCGGGGCGCGGTGCCACTCTCGACCACGCTGGACACCGCCTGCGCCATCACGCGCTCGGTGCGCGACGCGGTGTTGCTGCATGAGGTGCTGGCCGATCGCCAAGTGAAGTTCAGCGGCCGGCCGCTGCATTCGCTTCGGCTCGCCGTTCCCGATACATTGATGCTCGACGCGCTGGAGCCGGCCGTCGCCACTGCCTTCGAACGCGCGATCACCACGCTGAGGGCCGCGGGCGCGCAGATCGAGGACATCGCTTTGCCCGAACTCGCCGAACTCAAGGCGCTCAACGCGGCTGGCGGCTTTTCCCCGGTCGAGGCCTGGGCCTGGCATCGCCAATTGCTGGCGGAACATGAATCGAAATACGACCCGCGCGTGGTCTCACGCATCCGGCGCGGCGAAGCGATGAGCGCGGCCGACTACATCGACCTGCGCAACGCCCGCCGCGACTGGATCGCCGGCGTCGAACATACCCTGCGTGGCTTCGACGCCATGCTGAGCCCGACGGTGCCCATGGTGGCGCCAGCCATCGCCGATCTTGTCGCCAGCGACGAAGCCTTCTTCGCCGCCAATTCGCTGCTGCTGCGCAACCCGTCGGCCATCAACTTTCTCGATGGCTGCGCGCTCTCGCTGCCCTGCCACGCCGATGGCGAGATGCCGGTCGGGCTGATGGTGTGGAGCAGCGCGCTGCGCGACGACACGGTGCTCGAAGCCTCGCTCGCCATCGAGGCCGCACTCGCGTCATCGACAGGCCACACCGCCAACGAGCCCAGCCCTTCATGAAAATCGCCGTGATCGGCGCCGGCATCATCGGCGTGACCACCGCCTTCGAACTCGCCGCCGACGGACACGAGGTGACGGTGTTCGAGCGCCGCGGCAGTGTGGCCGCCGAGACCAGCTTCGCCAATGCCGGGTTGATCGCGCCGGGCTACGTGACGCCGTGGGCCGCGCCGGGCATGCCGGGCAAGGTGCTCGGCCACTTGTTCGCCAAACACGCGCCGGTGCGCATTCGCCCGGGGCTCGATGCCGGCACCATCGCCTGGGTCTGGCAATGGTGGCGCGCCTGCCGGCTTCGAACCTACCAGGCCAACCGCCTGCGCATGCAGCGCCTGGCCGTCTACAGCCGCGAGCGCCTGCACGAGATCACGCAGGCCTTGAAGCTCGACTACGAGCGCGCCGACGGTTACCTCGTGCTGCTGCGGTCGGCCAAGGACCTGGCCATGGCGCAACCGGGGCTCGCGAGCCTGGCCGAACTGAACACGCGCTTCGACACGCTGGACGCCGCCCAGTGCCGCGCCGCCGAGCCCGGCCTGAACCCCGACATGCCCTTGCACGCCGGCATCTACCTGCCGGACGACGAGGTCGGCAACTGCCGGCAGTTCGCGCACCTGCTGCGGCATGCGGCGCAGCAGCGCGGCGCGAAGTTCCGCTTCCACACCGCCGTCAAGAAAATCGTGGCCGGCGCCAGCCCGCAAGTCGTTCACCTCTACTCGCCGCCCGAAGACCCGGCGCCCCTGACTGCGCAAGCCGAAGGGCCCGACAGCCAAGCCGCCGACACGCAGCCCATGGCCTTCGAGGCCGTCACCGAACACTTCGACCGCATCGTCGTTTGCGCTGCCCTCGGCGCGAACGCGCTGCTGCGCCCGCACGGCCTGAAGCTTCCGCTGCTCGCGGTGCACGGCTACTCGATCACCGCCCCACTGCGCCACAATGAAAACCACCCTGACCAGGGGCCGCGTTCTGCGCTGATGGATGAACGCTACAAGGTCGCGATCAGCCGGCTCGGCTCGCGCGTGCGCGTAGCCGGCAGCGCCGAGATCGGCGGCGCGGCCGAGCACCAGTACAGCGCGGGGCTCGAAACGCTTTACAAGGTGCTGCACGACTGGTTCCCGGGAGCAGCGCGCATGAGCCACGCCCAACGCTGGAAAGGCGCTCGCCCCATGCTGCCGGACGGCCCACCGGTACTCGGAGCGAGCGGCATCGAGAATGTCTGGCTCAACCTCGGCCACGGATCGAGCGGCTGGGCAATGGCCTGCGGCTCGGCCCGCCTGCTGACCGACGGCATCGCCGGCCGCCCGCCCGGGATCGACCCCGATGGGTTGGGCATCGCGCGGCTGCGCCTCGGCTGACATGCCAAACACCATGCAAGCGATCCGCTCGACTTGTCGTTTGCTGCCGCTGTTCGATGTGGCTGCGTCGCGAAGTGTCGAAGCGCGCGCACTGGCTTCGGCCGAACCGCACGCGCTGATGCGCCGCGCGGGGCTCGCGGTGGCGCAACTCGCCATGGCCGTCGCGCCGCATGCGCGGCGCGTGTGGGTGGCCGCCGGGCCGGGCAACAACGGGGGCGATGGCCTGGAAGCCGCGATCCATCTGCGGGCCTGGGGGCGCGAGGTTCATGTCAGCCTCGTGGGCGACGCGGCAGCGCTGCCGGCCGATGCACGGAATGCATTCGATCGGGCCGTGGCTGCGGGCGTGGCGATCGGACAGCAAGGTGAAGCGCCGCCCGCGCTGGGCGCGAACGACATCGCCATCGACGCCCTGCTCGGCATCGGCGCCAGCCGCGCGCCGCAGGGCCGCATCGCAGAAGCGATTGCGGCGCTCAACGCCCTGCCCTGCGCCCTGCTCGCCGTCGACCTGCCCTCGGGCTTGGACGCCGACACCGGCCAGCCGCTCGGCGAGTCCTGCGTGATCGCGACGTACACGCTGGCGCTGCTCACGCTCAAGCCTGGCCTCTTCACCGGGGCGGGTCGTGACCAGGCGGGCGACGTGTGGCTCGATGCGCTGGATGCCGAAGACGCTGTGGCTACGTCACCGGCGAGCGCCTGGCTGAGCGGCAGCGGTGGCAGCAAAGGCGACGGTCACAAGCCAAGCGTGCATCCCGAAGATCGTGCGCTGAGCGCCCCGCGCCGCCACGCGCAGCACAAAGGCAGCTTCGGCGATGTCGCCGTGGTCGCCGGCGCGCCCGGCATGACGGGCGCGGCCTGGATGGCCGGCCGGGCCGCGCATGCCGCGGGTGCGGGCCGCGTTTACGTGGACCTGTTGGACGACGCGAGTGCGGGCGTCGGCGATCCCGTGCGGCCGGAGCTGATGTTCCGTCGCGGCTGGTGGGAGGGCGATGCGAAGGTGCTTGCCGCGGCGACGGTGGTTTGCGGTTGCGGGGGCGGTGAGGCGGTTCGAACGCCGCTACCGCGCTTGCTCGATCTTGTCCCGCGCCTGGTGCTGGATGCCGATGCGCTCAACGCCCTCGCATCGGATGCATCGCTGCAAACCGCGCTGCGCGCCCGCGCGATGCGCGGTTTGGCGACCATCGTGACGCCACATCCGCTGGAGGCCGCGCGTTTGCTCGGATGCGGCACAGCGCAAGTCCAGGCCGATCGGCTGTCGTCGGCGCAAAAACTCGCAGAGAAGTTCCAGTGCGTCGCGGTGCTGAAAGGCTCCGGCAGCGTGATCGCCACGCCGGGCACCGCACCACGCATCAACGCCACCGGCAACGCTTCTCTCGCATCCGCCGGCACCGGTGACGTGCTGGCCGGCTGGCTGGGCGGCCTGTGGGCGCAGGCTGCGCCGGGTGACATGCTCAAGGTTGCGTTCGACATCGCAGCGATGGCCGTGGCCCAACACGGCGCCGCAGCCGAGCCGCTAAGGCCTGGCTCTATGCGCGCCGGCGACTTGATCGAGTTATTGCACCAGCGTCTGCGCAGGGAATGGCTGGCACCCCCAAACCGCTCGGGCTGAGCTTGTCGAAGCCAGCTTCGGTTCTGACTGGGCCTTCGACAAGCTCAGGGCAAGCGGGTTCCGTGGTTGACTCGCTCGAGCTTACCCCGCCCCGGTTGGGCTTCCCCAACCCGCTCGGGCTGAGCCTGTCGAAGCCTGCCTCGGTTCGAACCGGCCCTTCGACAAGCTCAGGGTGAGCGGTTCCGATCAGGGTGCGCGGTTCCGATCAGGGTGCGCGGGACCGCTAAGGGTGAGCGGATTTGGACCGAGATGATGCTCGGCCCGCCCGTTCAGCCCATCGCTCGCATCGCCTTCCCGGCCTCCAGCGTCCCCTGCGCATTCCCGCTCCCCGGCACCGTCTCACCGTCACGATCCGACAGCGCCTCGAACTGCGCCGCAACTTGTTCGGCGGCATCGTCCGGCAGGCCGACGAACACACCTTCGGTCAACGTGATGTGCGCACGTTCGAAGGCGCCAGCCCCGGCGCACAAGATGGCCCGCGTAGGCGCATCCTCGGCGACGAGGGCCAGCAGCCCTGGCGTCACCGCTTCGGGCTTGAGCAGCGCCAACACGGCTTCCGGCATCAAGTCTTCGGTCATCCGCGTGGCAGCCGTCGGTGCGAGACAGTTGACCCGGATGTCGTTCTTGGCGCCTTCGATCGAGAGCGTTTGCATGAGCCCGACCAGCGCCATCTTGGCAGCGCCGTAGTTCGACTGGCCGAAGTTGCCGTAGAGGCCGCTCGACGACGTGGTCATCACGATGCGGCCGTAGTTCTGCGCGCGCATCACGTCCCACACGGCCTTGGTGCAGTTCACCGCGCCCATCAGATGCACCTCGACGACGAGGCGGAAGTCATCGAGCGCCATCTTGGTGAAGCTCTTGTCGCGCAGGATGCCGGCATTGTTGACGAGGATGTCGACGCGGCCCCAGACGGCCATCACCTCGTCGATCATCTTTTGCACCGCCACCGCATCGGTCACCGACGCACCGCTCGCCATCGCGATGCCTCCCGCAGCCACGATCTCGTCGACCACCGCTTGCGCGGCTTTCGGCGTGCCGCCCTGGCCATCGAGCGTGCCGCCCAGATCGTTCACCAACACCTTGGCGCCGCGCGCCGCCAATGCCAGCGCGTGCTGGCGGCCCAGGCCACCGCCCGCGCCGGTCACGACCGCCACGCGGCCATCGAATCGAATCGTCATGCTTGTACTACGTCCTCGAAAAGTTGCTTTGGAAAGGGAATGGAAACGGCGCCGCGCAATGGCGGCGCCGTGGTGCTCAACGCCGGCCGGTCGCCTTGCCCGGCGCGCGGCCGGAGGCTTTGCGCGCCGCCGACTTGGCCGCCCGCACCGGATGGGCACTCTTGTCACCGCCGCGCGACTTGGCCTTGGTGCCGGCCTTGGCCGCACGATCCGCGGCCTTGATGGCCGAGAGCTCGTTGCCCGCCGCTGCGGCCTTGTCACCGAACTTGTCGCGGCGGGCGCGCGCCGTCACGGCATCGTCTTCGCCTTCGCGCACCATGCGGAAGTCGATCTTGCGGCCGTCGAGGTCGACGCGGCTGACCTGCACGCGAACGCGCGAGCCGACCACGTAGCGAATGCCGCTGCGCTCGCCGCGCAGTTCCTGCCGGATCTCGTCGAAGCGGTAGTACTCGCCGCCGAGTTCGGTGATGTGCACCAGGCCTTCGACGTAGAGGCCATCGAGCTGCACGAAGAGGCCGAAGCTCGTGACCGCGCTGACCGCGCCGCCGAACTCCTCGCCGAGGTGCTCGCGCATGTAGCGGCACTTGAGCCAGGCTTCGACATCGCGCGAGGCTTCGTCGGCGCGCCGTTCGTTGACGCTGCAATGCACTCCCGCGGCTTCCCACAGTTCGCCTTCGTTGCCGGGTGTGCGAACGACCTTGCTGCCCTTGCGAACCGTGGGTTGCACTTCGATCGCGCCGCTCGCCAGGTGGTAACGCTTGCCGCCCAGGAGCGCCTTGATGACGCGGTGCACCAGCAAATCAGGGTAGCGGCGGATCGGGCTGGTGAAGTGGGTGTAGGCCTCGTAGGCCAGGCCGAAGTGGCCGCTGTTGGTGCCGGTGTAGATCGCCTGCTGCATGGAGCGCAGCAGCATGGTGTGGATCTGAGCCGCGTCGGGCCGGTCTTTCACGGCAGCTGCAATGACTTGATATTCGGCCGGCTTGGGATCGTCGCTGATCGAGAGGCCCAGGCCGAGCGCCTTGAGGTAATTCTGCAGCAGCGTGCGCTTCTCGGGCGTCGGCCCTTCGTGCACGCGGTAGAGCGCCGGGTGCTTGGAGCGCTCGATGAAGTCGGCCGAGCACACGTTGGCCGCGAGCATGGCTTCTTCGATGAGCTTGTGGGCCTCGGTGCGGGTACGCGGCACGATCTTCTCGATGCGGCCGTTCTCGTCGCAGACGATCTGCGTTTCGGTCGTTTCGAAATCGACGGCGCCGCGCTTGGCGCGCTCCTTCAGCAGCGCGCGGTAGACCTCGTGCAGGTTGAGCAGGTCGGGGATCAGTTCCTTGCGCTTGGCGGCTTCCGGGCCACGCGTATTGGCGAGGATGGCCGCGACTTCGTTGTAGGTGAAGCGTGCGTGCGAGCAGATGATCGAAGGGTAGAACTGGTAGGCGTGGATCTCGCCGGCCGAGGTGATCAGCATGTCGCAGACCATCGCCAGGCGGTCTTCGTTCGGGTTGAGCGAACACAGGCCGTTGGAGAGCTTCTCCGGCAGCATGGGAATCACGCGGCGCGGGAAGTAGACGGAGGTTGCGCGCTCGTAGGCGTCGTCGTCGATCGGCTCGCCGGGCTTCACGTAATGGCTCACATCGGCGATGGCCACGATCAGCCGGAAGCCGTTATTCGTCTTCACGCGGCCGATCTTGGCGGGCTCGCAATAGACCGCATCGTCGAAGTCGCGCGCGTCTTCACCATCGATGGTGACGAGCGCCACGTCGGTCAGGTCGATGCGATTCTTGCGGTCGACCGGGCGAATCTTGTCGGGCAGGCCCGCAGCCTGCGCCAGCGTCTCGGGCGAGAAGCGGTGCGGCACTTCGTACTTGCGAACCGCGATCTCGATCTCCATACCGGGGTCGTCGATCTCGCCCAGCACCTCGGTCACGCGGCCCACGGGCTGCGAATACATCGAAGGCGGCTCGGTCAGTTCGATCGCCACCACCTGCCCGGCCGTCGCATTCGCGATGGCGTTCTTGGGGATGAGGATGTCCTGCCCGTAGCGCTTGTCTTCGGGTGCGACGAGCCAGACGCCGCTCTCGTGCAGCAGCCGGCCGATGATCGGCGACTTCTTGCGTTCGAGGATCTCGAGCACCTTGCCTTCGGGCCGGCCCTTGCGGTCGTAGCGGATCACGCGCGCCTTGACGCGGTCACGGTGCAGCACCGCGCGCATCTCCTGTTGTGAGAGGTACAGGTCGCCGAGTTGGCGGTCGTCGCGCACGACGAAACCGTGTCCGTCGCGGTGGCCTTGCACCGTGCCTTCCACTTCGCTCATCAGCTCAGTGCCGATTTGAGTGGATGAATTCTTGAATGTGTTTGTTTTGATGATATAGTCCGAGACTTCCCTGAAATGCCCAGGTGGCGGAATTGGTAGACGCACTAGTTTCAGGTACTAGCGGGTAACTCCGTGGGGGTTCGAGTCCCTTCCTGGGCACCAAAGATAGTGGTAGTTGATAGAGATAGTTGAGAGATAAAGTGAGAGGCCAGTGCAAACGCGCTGGCCTTTTTGCTTTGTGTGATCGGCTTTGTGCAATCGCGCAGGTCAGATGGCGAATTTCTTCGCGAGGCCTTCGGGCCGGAGTTCATCGTAGCCCTCGAACGGCTGATGAATCCACGGGCTCGTCGGCAGGAGTTCGACGTGGTAGTCGGGCTGGTAGGTCGAGACACCCTTGGTCCAGATCACTGCCGACCGCAGCTCGGTGATCGACGGCATGCCGCGCAGCCGTTCGACCACCGCCTTGAGCGTGATGCCCGTGTCCGCCAGGTCATCGACCAGCAGCACGCGCCCCGCCAGTTCGCCCTTTGGCATGGTGATGTACTTGGCCATGTCGAGCCGACCCTGGATGGTGCCGGCATCGGCGCGGTAGGAACTCGTCGACATGATCGCCAGCGGCTTGTCGAACACCCGCGAGAGCACGTCGCCCGGGCGCATGCCGCCGCGCGCCAGGCACAGAATCTGGTCGAACTGCCAGCCCGACGCGTGGATCTTCAAGGCCAGGCGTTCGGTGAGCATGTGGTACTCGTCCCAGCTCACATACAGGTGTTTGCCATCGTCGGTCAGCATGCGGTTTCCTCGGGGTCGGCGGGTGCCGATGTGGGGTTGGTGGAGGGTTGAAAGAGGATCGAGCGGATCACGCCTGGTACGGGTGCCGGAGCAGGATGGTGTGCACGCGATCGGGTCCCGTCGAGACCATGTCGATCGGCGCGCCGATGAAGGCCTCGACACGCTCCAGGTAGCGTCGCGCGTTGAGCGGCAGCTTGTCCCATTCGGTCACGCCGAAGGTGCTTTCGGTCCAGCCGGGAAAGGTGTCGTAGATGGGCTGGCAAGCATAGATGTCGTCGGCATCCAGCGGCAGGATGTCGATGCGCTTGCCGTGCAGTTCGTAGCCCACGCAGACCTTGATCTCCGGCAAGCCGTCGAGCACGTCGAGCTTGGTCAGGCACACGCCCGAGATGCCGTTGATGATCATCGAACGCTTGAGCAGCGCCGCATCGAGCCAGCCGCAACGGCGCGGCCGGCCCGTCACCGTGCCGCGCTCCTGGCCGATGGTCGAGAGGTGATGGCCCACGGTGCCCGGCTCGTCCATCGGCAACTCGGTCGGGAACGGCCCGCTGCCCACGCGCGTGGTGTAGGCCTTGGTGATGCCGAGGATGTAGTGCAACTGGTCCGGGCCCACGCCTGCACCGGCCGCGGCGTTGCCGGCCACGCAATTGCTGGAGGTCACATACGGATAGGTGCCGTGGTCGATGTCGAGCAGCGTGCCTTGCGCGCCTTCGAACAGGATGTTGGCGCCGTCCAGATGCGCCTTGTGCAGGGTGTAGCCCACGTCGGCCATCATCGGCTTCAACTGCTCGGCGACCTTCATCGCCAGATCGAAGATGGGCTGGAATTCCAGCGGCTTCGAATGCAGGTAACCCGAGAGCGCGAAGTTGTGCAGCTCCAGCAACTCGCGCAGCTTTTTCTCGAAGCGCTCCGGGTGCTTCAAATCTTGCACGCGCAGGGCACGCCGCGCCACCTTGTCTTCATAGGCCGGGCCGATGCCCTTGCCGGTGGTTCCGATTTTGCCGGCGCCACTCGTCTCGCGCAGCGCCTCGCGGGCCTTGTCGACCTCCACATGGAAGGGCAGGATCAGCGGGCACGATTCGCTGATGAAAAGGCGCGAACGCACTTCGAGGCCGATGGCTTCCAGCCGCTCGATCTCGCTCAGCAGATGGGTCGGATCGACGACCACGCCGTTGCCGATATAGCACTTCACGCCGTCGCGCATGATGCCGCTCGGGATCAACTGCAGCGCCGTCTTCACGCCCTTGATCACCAGCGTGTGGCCGGCGTTGTGGCCGCCCTGGAACCGCACCACTGCTTGCGCGTGGTCGGTCAGCCAGTCCACGACCTTGCCCTTGCCTTCGTCGCCCCATTGCGTGCCGACGACGACCACGTTGTGGCCACCGGTCTTGGCGTCGCTGCGGGTGCGGGTGCTTGTTGCTTGCATGTGTGTTGTCGATCCGTCGATGCTGAAAATGCGTGTGGTGGCAGCGGTGTGGCGCCTGCCCGCCTGCCTCAAAGGGCGCGAACCGTCCAGGTGCCCATGGTGGAGACCAACTCACGGTCACAGTCGAATTCCTGGCCTTCGTGCTCATGGCCGGGCAGGATGCAGACCACCGTCTCGCCCTGCTCGCGCAATTGCCGCACGGCCGTGCGCAAGGCGCTGTCTTCGGCCCACGGCGCGCGGATGGCGGCACGACGCGGCTGTTGCGGCGCGAGCGCGGCGAGCGACTTCAGATCGAGGCTGAAGCCGACCGCCGGGCGGTTGCGGCCGAACACCGCGCCCACCTCGTCGTACCGGCCACCGCGCGCCACCGCGTCGCTCGACCCTGCGGCGTAGGCGACGAAGCGCGCGCTGCTGTAGTAGGCGTTGCCGCCCACGTCGGCCAGATCGAAGCCGACGCGAACTTCGGGGTGCGCCAGGCGCGCATGGCGAGCCAGCGATTCGAGGTCGTTCAGCGCGGCTTGCACCAGCGGATGGTCCGGCAGTTCACGCCGCGCGATGGCGAGGATTTCGTTGCCACCGTAGAGCGACACCAGCGCCTTCAAACCGCGCTGGATCGCTTCCGGGAAGCCGCGCGACAAACCGGCCAGCTCAGGCGCATCCTTGGCCGCGAGTGCTGCGCGGATGTCGGCGCGCTGCGTCACGTCGGTTGTGGCGCCGGCCAGCAGACCGCGCACGATGCGGGCATCGGCCAGGTCGAGCGTCACGTCGCGCAAACCTGCGCTGCGCAGGCAGTCGAGTGCCAGGTCCTGCACTTCGATGTCGGCCTCCAGGCCCGCATGACCGTAGATCTCGGCGCCGAATTGCAGCGGTTCACGCGTCGATTGAATACCGGCCGGCTTGGTGTGCAGCACCGACCCGCAATAACAAAGCCGGGTCACGCCTTCGCGGTTGAGCAAGTGCGCATCGATGCGCGCAACCTGCGGCGTGGCATCGGCCCGCACGCCCAGCGTGCGACCGCTGAGCTGGTCGACGAGCTTGAAGGTTTGCAGATCGAGCTCGCGTCCGGTGCCGGACAGCAGCGACTCGATGTACTCGAGCAGCGGCGGCATCACCAGCTCGCAGCCGTAGCCACGGGCCACGTCGAGCAAGCCACGACGGAGCTCTTCGATGTGCCGCGCCTGCGCAGGCAAAACGTCGGCAATGTGCTCGGGCAGCAGCCAAGCAGATGACATGTAAAAACGCCGGGGATTAAAAACGAGATTGTACCGGCGCTGCCACGGCACAAAAGCAGTCTTGAGCGGTCAGGTCCAGAAGACGTAAAGGAGCAAAAGCCCTGCGAGCATGCTGCTCAATCCGAGGAAGCGGATCTGCCCGTCGCTCATCTTCATCGCGCGCTCGAACACCCGCCGCCAGGACGGCGGGCTGATGAAGGGCAGCAGCCCTTCGACGACCAGCATCAGCGCGCAGGCGCCGAGCAGCGCGTCCCAGATATCGACCAAGGCCGGCGCTGCCGCTTACTTCTTGGCCGCGCCCGCACCGGCGGTGCCGCTGGAGGCGCCGCGCATCGCCTTGAAGAAGTCGCTGCTCGGGTCCATGACCATCACATCCGACTTGTTGCGGAAGCTCGAGCGATACGCTTCCAGGCTCCGGTAGAAGGCCGCGAACTGCGGGTCCTTGCCGAACGAATCGGCGAAGAGGGACGAAGCCTTGGCATCGCCCTCACCCTTGATCTTCTGCGCGTCGCGGTAAGCCTCGGCCACGATCACTTCACGCTGGCGATCGGCATCGGCGCGGATCTTTTCGCCTTCGGCGCCGCCGGTCGCGCGCAACTGGTTGGCCACCTGCTTGCGCTCCGAGGCCATGCGGCTGTAGATCGAATCGGTGATGTTGGCGACGAAGTCGACGCGCTTGATGCGCACATCGAGGATCTCGATACCGAACGATTTGGCTTCGTCGAGCAGGCGTGCCTTCACGTCCTGCATGACTTTGTCACGGCCACTCGACAGCACCTCACCCACGGTGCGCTTGGTCACTTCCTCGTTGAAGGCCGCGTGCACGATCGGGCTCAGCCGCGTGTCGAGGTTGCGCATGTCGGTGCCGTTGTTGCGGATGAACTGCTTCGGGTCGGTGATGCGCCATTTCACCAGCCAGTCGATCACCAGGCTCTTCTTCTCGGCCGTGAAGATCGGGCGGGTTTCCGGGCTGTCCATGGTCTGGATGCGGCGGTCGAGGAATACCACGTTCTGGAACGGCGGCGGCAGCTTGAACTTGAGGCCGGGCTCCTGGATGACTTCCTTGATTTCGCCGAGCGCGTAGACCACGGCGACCTGCCGCTGGTCGACGACGAACAGCGTCGAGGCCAACAACATCAGCACCAGCAACGCGCCGGCGACGATCAATGCAATGCGATTCATGTTCCGTGTCTCCGTCGCGTGATCAGCGGGCGTCGCGGTCGCGGCCGCGTTGGTTGTCGCGCGAGCGAACGTCGACCGTTCCGGTCGTGGGTACTGTCTCGGCCACCGCCGGCGCTGCAGGCGCCGCGGAAGCCGCCACGCCGGCCGCCGCCTGCTGCATCAGCTTGTCGAGCGGCAGGTAGAGCAGGTTGGAGTTGTTGCGGGTGTCGACCATCACCTTGGTGACGTTCGAATAGACCTGCTGCATGGTGTCGATGTAGAGGCGATCTCGCGTGACCGAAGGCGCCTTCTGGTACTCGGAGAGCACGCTGGTGAAGCGCTGCGCATCACCATCTGCCTGCGAGATCACACGCGATTTGTAGCCCTCGGCCTCTTCACGCAAACGCGCTGCTGTGCCCTGCGCCTTGGGGATCACGTCGCTGGCGTAGGCCAGGCCTTCCTTCTTCAGGCGGTCGCCGTCCTGGCCGGCCTTGAGTGTGTCTTCGAATGCGGCCTGCACCTGCTCCGGCGGCTGCACGCTTTGCACGTTGACGTTGACGATCACGATGCCGGCTTTCAGCCGGTCGAGCTGGCCTTGCACCGATTTCACCAGTTCGGCGGCAATGGCGTCGCGCTGCTCGTAGAGCACCGAGTCGATCTTGCTCTTGCCGACGATCTCGCGCACGGCCGATTCGGCGGCGAGCGTGACCGCTTCTTCCGGGTCGCGGTTCTCGAACAGGAACTGGCGCGCGTCCTTCAGCCGGTACTGCACGGTGAAGCGGATGTCGATGATGTTTTCGTCTTGCGTGAGCATCGACGAATCGCGCAGGCCGGTCGCCTGGATGACGGCGTTGCGGCCGACTTCCTTCGAGCGCAGTTGCGTCACCGCCACCGTCTCGTGCGACTGGAAGGGATACGGCATGCGCCACTGGAAACCGGCGTCCACCGTGTGGCTGTATTTGCCGAAGGAGGTGACGACCGCCTGCTGGCCTTCCTGCACGATGAAGAAGCCGCTGCCCAGCCAGATCAGCACGACCACGCCGGCAATCAGCCCGGCACCGATGCCGGCGCTTTTCATGTCGGGCTGAAAGCTCGGGCCACCGCCGCCGCCTTCGTTGTCACCCGAGCCGTTGCCGCGCGGCGTGTTGTTGTTGCCGCCACCCTTGCCGCCGAAGAGGCCGCTGAGCTTCTTGTTGAAGTCGCGCCATAGCTCATCGAGATCGGGCGGGCCGTCGCCGCGGCCACCGGTAGCGAGGTGCACATCGGCGCGAGCGACCGATGCGGCGCGCCCGCCGAGGCGAACCCACGCAGTGCCGGCGGCACCGGCGATCAGGGCGCGTGCCGCCATCGCCAGTTGCGCCAGACGAACCGGCAGACTGGCGGGCAGACGAGCGGTGCCGCTCGGTGAGGCGAAGTTCGTATGGCTCATGGTCATGCGAGTGAATGGAAGGTTCCGGTGCGCGGCAGGTCGGCTTCTGCATCCGGTAGATCGGCCGATGAATCGGCTGGGGCATCGCGTGTCGATGCGGTCGGCAGGTCTTCGTCGAGCGCGTTGTCGCGATCGTCATCGACATGATCGTCCGCCGAATCCGCATCACGTGGGGATGGATCGTGGTCGTTCAAGTCGTGCAACGTGCCGGCGATGGCTTCCGCCAGCATGGCGCGCAACTCATCGAGCCCGGTGCCGTCGACCGCACTCACGAAAACCCTTGGCACCCGCACGCCGGGCGCCACTTCGAAGCTGTCGCGCAACGCGCGTGGGCGCTGGGTCTCGTCGAGCCGGTCGACCTTGTTGAAGACCAGCACCTGCGGAATGTTCTCCGCGCCGATCTCGTGCAACACGCGCTGCACCTCGGCCATCTGCTCGGCCAGCACCGGGCTCGCGCAATCGACCACATGCAGCAGCAGGTCGGCATCGTTGGCCTCTTGCAGCGTGGCCTCGAAAGCCTCGACCAGCTTGTGCGGCAGGTCGCGGATGAAGCCAACGGTGTCGGAGAGGCTCACGGAGCGCCCGGCGCCTTCGAGAAAGAGCTGGCGCGTGGTGGTGTCTAGCGTGGCGAAGAGCTGATCGGCCGCATAGGCGCGCGCATTCACCAGCAGGTTGAACAGCGTCGACTTGCCGGCGTTGGTGTAGCCCACAAGCGAGACGCGGAAGGTCTGGTTGCGTTCGCGCGAGCGGCGCTGCGTGCTGCGTTGCTTCTTCACGCGGTCGAGCTGCTTCTTCACGCCCTTGATGCGCTCGCCGATCATGCGGCGGTCGAGTTCGATCTGCGCCTCGCCAGGGCCGCCGCGCATGCCGATGCCGCCGCTCTGGCGTTCCAGATGGCTCCAGCGGCGCACGAGGCGTGTCGAGAGGAATTGCAGACGAGCCAGCTCGACCTGCAGCTTGCCCTCGTGGCTTTGCGCGCGCTTGCCGAAGATCTCGAGGATCAGCATCGTGCGGTCGGCCACGGCCACGCCCAGGTGCTGCTCGAGATTGCGTTGCTGCGCGGGCGACAAGGCCTGATCGAAGAGCACGGCTTCGGCTTGATAAGCCTGCACCATCGCCTTGATCTCATCGGCCTTGCCCGAACCGACGAAGAGCGCTGCGTCGGGCGCCTTGCGGCGCGCGACGATGCGCGCCACGGCCACGTCACCCGCCGATTCGGCGAGCAGCACCAGTTCGTCCAGGCTCGCGTCGAAGGCCTTGCCGCCGCCGAAATCCACGCCCACCAGCACCGCGCGGGCGGGACCCGACGGGCCGGTGGCAACGCCCGATTCCGAAGAACTCAAGGTGGACTGCGCCCGAACCCAGACAGCCGGCTTCAGGGCTGCTCGTTCGGTTCGGCAGCGTGGAAGTTCACCGCCCTGCCCGGCACGACCGTCGA
>JAMFRW010000238.1 GCA_026224975.1 Rhodoferax sp.
GGTCTATGAAAACGTCGCGCAGTGCGCTGGCGGTGCCGCCTCGACCACCGGCTGGTGGAAAGGCGAGCAAGCCGGACCGATGATCTCGTCCGCGGCTCTGGGCGACAGCAACACCGGCATGCACTTGGCCATCGGCATCCTGACTGCCGTCATCGGTCGCCAGAAGACGGGCAAGGGCCAGAAGGTCGCTGCCTCGATGCAGGACGCCGTGCTGAACCTGTGCCGCGTGAAGATGCGCGACCAGCAGCGCCTGGAGAAGATCGGCTACCTCGAGGAGTACCCGCAGTACCCGCACGAGATGGAAGCCTTCAAGGACAAGGTCACGCCGCGCGGCGGCAACGCCGGCGGCGGCGGCCAGCCGGGCTGGATCCTGAAGTGCAAGGGCTGGGAGACCGACCCGAACGCGTACATCTATTTCACGGTGCAGGGCCACGCCTGGGAGCCGATCTGCGACGCGCTCAACAAGCCCGAGTGGAAGACCGATCCGGCCTACACGACCGCGAAGGCGCGCCAGCCGCACATCGAGAAGATTTTCGCGACGATCGAGGACTTCATCAAGGACAAGACCAAGTTCGAGGCCGTCGACATCTTCCGCAAGTTCGACATTCCTTGCGCACCGGTGCTGTCGATGGCCGAGCTGCTGCGCGACGAGTCGCTGATCAAGAGCGGCTCGATCGTCGAGGTGCCGCACAAGGAGCGCGGCAACTACTGGACCATCGGCAGCCCGATCAAGTTCTCGGGCTTCAAGCCCGAGGTCACCGGCTCGCCACTGCTCGGCGAGCACACCGACAGTGTGCTGCGAGACTTCGGCTACTCCGATGGTCAGATCAAGGAACTGCACGACGCCAAGGCAGTTTGACGGACCACCCCCGAAGCGGCTGCGCCGCGGCTGCTCGGGGGAGTCGTGCCCCGGAGACGAGATGGACTTCGAACAAATTGTTCTCGGCGCGGGTGACGCGATCATGGTGTGTGACGGCGCGGGCCTGATCACGCTGTGGAACCCGGCCGCCGAGCGCATCTTCGGCTTCACCGAAGCCGATGCGCTCGGCCAGTCGCTCGACATGATCATCCCGCACCGCCAACGCCAGCGGCACTGGGATGGTTATCACAAGACGATGGAGACGGCGGTGACGAAGTACGGCGCCGATGTCTTGCGTGTGCCCGCCTTGCACAAGGACGGGCACACCCTGTCCATCGCGTTCACGGTCTCGATGCTGTTTTCGACCGACCATCAGGTGACCGGCATCGTGGCCATCGTGCGCGACGAGACCGCCCGCTTCGCCGAAGAGCGCAAACTGCGCGCTCGCCTGGCGCAAGCCGAGGCCAAGGCAGAGACCAGCGACATCAACGGAGAGAGACGATGAGCAAAGCACTGGATGGCGTTCGCATCCTCGATTTCACGCACGTTCAATCGGGCCCGACCTGCACGCAATTGCTGGCCTGGTTCGGTGCCGATGTGATCAAGGTGGAGCGTGCCGGCGAAGGCGACGCCACGCGCGGGCAGTTGCGGGACATCCCCGGCGTGGACAGTCTCTACTTCACCATGCTCAACCACAACAAGCGCTCGATCACGCTCGACACCAAGAAGCCCAAAGGCAAGGAAGTACTCGACACCCTGATCAAGACCTGCGATGTGCTGGTGGAGAACTTTGCCCCCGGCGCGCTCGACCGCATGGGCATCACCTGGGAGCACATCCAGAAGCTGAACCCGCGCATGATCGTCGCTTCGGTCAAGGGCTTTGGCCCGGGCAAGTACTCCGAGTGCAAGGTCTACGAAAACGTGGCGCAGTGCGCCGGCGGCGCGGCTTCGACCACCGGCTTCGACGACGGCCCGCCTGTGGTGACCGGCGCGCAGATCGGCGACAGCGGCACCGGCCTTCACCTGGCGCTCGGCATCGTTGCGGCGCTCTACCAGCGCACCCACACCGACCGCGGCCAGAAGGTGCTGGCACCCATGCAGGATGCGGTGCTCAACCTGTGCCGCGTCAAGCTGCGCGACCAGCAGCGACTGGAGCGCACCGGCACCATGCACGAGTACCCGCAATACCCCGACGGAAAGTTCGGTGAGGCCGTGCCGCGCGCGGGCAACGCCTCGGGCGGCGGCCAGCCGGGCTCCATCCTCAAGTGCAAGGGCTGGGAGACCGACCCCAACGCCTACATCTACTTCATCACGCAGGCGGCCGTGTGGCCGGCCGTGTGCAAGGTCATCGGCGAAGAAGGCTGGATCGACGACGACGCCTACGCCACGCCGGCCGCGCGCCTGCTGCACCTCAAGCCCATCTTCGCGCGCATCGAGAAGTGGACCATGACCAAGACCAAGTTCGAGGCCATGGACATCCTGAACGAATACGACATTCCTTGCGGGCCGATCCTCTCGATGAAGGAAATCGCCGAAGACGAATCGCTGCGCCAGACCGGCACCATCGTCGAGGTCGACCATCCGACGCGGGGCAAGTATTTGACGGTCGGCAACCCGATCAAGATGTCGGACAGCGAGACGGAGGTGACGCGTTCTCCCCTGCTCGGTGAACACACCGAAGAGGTGCTGCGCCAGCTCGGCTACAGCACGGACGATGTGGCCACGTTACGGGCGGAACGTGTGATTTAAAGGCCTGAAAGACGCCATCCATCATCCATCGCGAATGGATCGGATCATTTAAATCAACTGTTAATTATCGATCGGTACTTCTATATTTTCTCCATGCCACCACGCATTCGGATTGCCGAATGTCTTGTTCGAAACCAGGAGAACTTCATGATTGCCGATCTTCCTTTCCAGCCCGACCATGACGATGCGGAACGCAATGCTTTCAATGCCGCTTTCTACGAATTGGGATTTCGCTGGCATTGGGATGGCGAGACTTACGCCGAATTGCAACGGCATGCCTCGAACCACGAAGACCGGATTCGCCACTATCTGCAAACGCGTCACCCGCATCTGCTGAAGGCTTATGACGCCGATTTTCTGATCGGCGTGATCCAGGAAAAGAAGACATTGCTCCGCAACCACCGGGCCGCACGAGGCAACGCCGCCTCACCGCATTTCGACTGGGCGCAGACGCTCGCCGGTGAACTCGGCGCATGAACAAAGAGACTCCAATGCACACTCGATGGGTTCGTTTCGAACACGCAGGTCAGGTCGACTTCGGCACGCTGGCCGGCGACCGGGTGCATGCCCACCGTGGCGACATGTTCGGCACCAACGAGCCCACCGGCGCGGTGCATGCGCTGGCCGCTGTGAAGCTGCTCACGCCCACGGTGCCGAGCAAGGTGATCGCGCTCTGGAACAACTTCCACGCGCTCGGCGAGAAGCTCAAGCTTGCGGTGCCGGCCGAGCCTCTGTATCTGCTGAAGTCGCCGAATTCGTTTTTGGCGACCGACGAGACCATCCGCAAGCCGCTCTGCGACGGCAAGGTGGTGTACGAAGGCGAACTCGGCATCGTGATCGGCAAGATCTGCACGGCGGTCGCCGAATCGGCCGCGCTGGCCCATGTGTTCGGCTACACCTGCGCCAACGATGTGACGGTTGCCGACATCCTGAACCGCGACGCGTCGTTTGCCCAATGGACGCGCGCCAAGGGCTTCGACACCTTCTGCCCCATGGGCCCGGTGGTCGCGACCGGCCTGGACCCGGCCACGCTCACGGTGAAGACCGTGCTCAACGGCGAAGTGCGCCAGGACTACGCCATAGCCGACATGCGCTTTTCGGTGGCGCAACTGGTGAGCCTGATCTCGATGGACATGACGCTCCATCCCGGCGACGTGATCTTGTGCGGCACCTCGGTCGGCGTGGGCTCGATGAAGCCCGACAGCGTGGTCGGGATCGAGATCGGCGGCATCGGCACGCTGAGCAATCGGTTCGGATGAATGCCTGAACTGAGCCGCCACAGATTCGAAACCCGGAGGAGATCCTCATGAAGATAGCAGTGATCGGCGCAGGCGCGATCGGCGGGCTGGTGGGCGCCAGACTCGCGCTCGCCGGCGAAGACGTGACCTTCATCGTGCGCGGCGCGAACCTCTCGGCGATCCGCGAGAACGGCTTCAAGCTGATCGCCGCCGATGGCCAGGAGCAGGTGGCACGTAACGTGAAGGCGACCAACACCTACGCCGAAGCCGGCCCGCAAGACATCGTGATCCTCGCGATGAAAGCGCATCAGGTCGAAGCGGTGGCGCACGATGTGCCACAGCTCTTCGGGCCGCAGACCGTCGTCGTGACGATGCAGAACGGCATCCCGTATTGGTACTTCCACAAGCACGGCGGCGCGCTCGCCGGCAGCACTGTTCGCATGGTCGATCCGAACGGCGTGGTGGCCGCGCAGATACCGGCCGAGCGTGTGATTGGCTGTGTGGTGTACCCGGCGTCGGAGCTGATCGCGCCGGGCGTGGTCCGACACATCGAGGGGGACCGCTTCCCGCTCGGTGAACTCGATGGGTCGGTGACGGAGCGCATCGGCCGCGTGGCCAGCGTGTTCACGCAAGCCGGCTTCAAGGCACCGGTGCTCGACAACATCCGCGCCGAGATGTGGCTCAAGCTCTGGGGCAACCTCACCTTCAACCCGATCAGCAGCTTGACGCATTCGACGCTGGAGGCCATCTGCCAATTCCCGGCGACGCGCGGCCTGGCCGGCGCGATGATGCGAGAAGCTCAGGCCGTCGCACACAAGCTCGGCATCGAGTTCCGGGTGACGCTGGAGAAGCGCATTGCCGGTGCCGAAAAGGTCGGCAAGCACAAGACGTCGATGCTGCAAGACATCGAAGCCGGCCGCGCGCCGGAGATCGATGCGCTGGTGGGCGCCGTCGTCGAACTGGCGCAGCTCACCGACACGCAGACGCCGCACATCGACACCGTCTACGCGCTCGTCAAGCTGCTGGCCAAGACGATGGACGACGAGTGTGGCAGCGTGCGTTTGCAAACTCTGACTTGAACCGCACGACCCAACGCGCGCTGCGATGAAACACGCGACGCTGCGCCAATTGAAGGTGTTCGAAGCGGTCGCGCGGCTGCTGAGCTTTTCGCGCGCGGCCGAAGAGCTGCACCTCACGCAGCCGGCCGTGTCTACTCAGGTCAAGAAGCTCGAAGAGCATGCCGACAACGCGCTCTTCGAGCAGTTCGGCAAGAAGGTTTTTTTGACGCCGGCGGGCACGGAACTGCTGCAGATCAGCCGCGCGATCATCCAGCAGTTCGAGGCGGCCGAACAATCGATGGCGCAGTTCAAGGGCGTCGCGGGCGGCAAGCTCAATGTGGGCGTGATCAGCGCGGGCGATTATTTCTTTCCGCGCTTGCTGGTGGAGTTCACACGCCGACATCAACGTGTGACGCTGAACTTCACGGTGCATAACCGCGAGGGCCTGCTGAGCCACATCGCCGAGAACCTCACCGACCTCGCGATCATGGTGCGGCCACCCTCCGATGCCGACACGGTGCACCAGGCGTTTGCGCCGCATCCCTATGTGATCGTCGCAGCGCCGGGCCACCCGCTGGTGGGCGTCAAGCAGATCGAACGCGAGCGGCTGATGCGCGAATGCTTCGTGGTGCGCGAGCGGGGCTCGGACACCTGGCATTCGATGGAAGACGGCTTCGGCGACGACCTGGCGCGGCTGCGCATCGCGATGGAAATTCGCAGCACCGAGACCATCAAACAAGCGGTGATGGCCGGCATGGGCATCAGCTTTCTCTCGGCCCACACCATCTGCCAGGAATCGAAAAACGGCAGCTTGCGCGTGCTCGACGTGCAGGGCTTCCCACTGATGCTGAACTGGTATGTGGTGCACCGCGCCGCCAAGCGGCTGCCGCCAGTGGCGCAGGCGTTCAAGGACTTTTTGACCAGCGAAGGCGCGGAATTGATATCTCGCGCGGTGCCGTTCGATTCGTCGCGCGCGTAACGCACGCAAAAAAAAGAGCGCCGAAGCGCCCTCTTGTCGTCGCGAAACGCTGACTTACAGCGCGACGCGCGCCTTGCCGGCGCTGCGCTGGAAGGCGGCGCGAACAGCATTGAAGAAAATGACGATGGGCATGGCCGCCACCAGATCGAGTGCCGAGGCGTTCAGCTCGAAGGCGGGCTGTGCTGGGGCTTTGGTGTTCAGGGTGGTTTGGCTCATGGTCGTATCCGGTGTGTTGGGGTAACTACCATTTTAGGGTAAACCCTGAATTAATCAAGCGCTCCCTGAGGCTGTTCTGCCTTTGCGCCACACCATTGGGACCACACGGTACCGATCGATTTGGGAATTGCCGCGGGCGGCGTTTTCAGCACGGTTCCGGCGCTGATAAAACCGGCGAATTTTTCGCCCAGCTGCAGGCCCAGACTGGCGATCAGAGGCGCATCACTGCACCGGTCGCCGCTCAGCATGATGGCGCCAAAACCGAGTGCGTCGAATGCATTGAGCATGTTGCCCAATGCCGCACCGGCCGCGAGCCATTGTTCGTGAAGAGGCACCGTCACGCCGGCACGCGGACTCACGACGAAGGCGATCAGCGTTGGCGCATTGAGCGCATGTTCGCGCGCGCGCTGCAGGTCGTCGGCGGACGCAAGCGGGTCGCGGCGCTGCTTTTCTTCGGCGAAGACTTGCGCGAGTTCGGCGCGGCGTTCGGCCGGAATCTGGATGGCGCGCCAGGGCGTGAGTCCACCGTGGTCCGGTGCGCGCAACGCAGCGCGAAGCACGAGTTCCAACTGCTCGGCGGACGGGCCGGGGGCGCCAAGCCGCTTGGGCGAAACCGAGCGGCGATCGAGCATCGCGCGCATCGTGTCGGTTGCCGCAGCCGATGCGCCCGCACCGTCTACAGTGCTCACGCCAGAACTTCCCGGTGCGACGCAATCGCCTCGGCCACCATGCCGTTCAGATCGCCGGTGCCGCTGCTGTCGATGTGCGCCAGCAATTCGCGGCGCATGCGTGGCTCCCAGAACTTCTTGATGTGCTGCGCGATGCCTTCGATCGCTTCTTCGCGGTCGGGCATGGCTTCGAAGAAGGTGCCGATCTGGTTGGCCATTCGGACCAGGGAATCAATGTGCATGACGTGCCTCGTTGGCAATGGCAAAAGCGACGCGTTCGGCGTGGCTGTAGACAACCAGATCCTGCTGGCGCGCAAAGCCGACCAGCGTCATGCCGGCCTGCTGCGCGGTGGCGACCGCGAACGATGTGGGCGCGGAAACCGCCGCCAGCAAGGACACGCCAGCCGAAGCGGTCTTCTGCACGATCTCGAAACTGGCACGGCTGGTGACGGCGATGAAACCCGACGGCGCATCCACCTCGTTGGTGGCGAGCGCGCCGATGAGCTTGTCGAGCGCGTTGTGGCGGCCCACGTCTTCGCGCAGCCAGAGCACTTCGCCTTCGGCCGAGCACCAGGCCGCGGCGTGCACGGCACCGGTCGATTGCTGCAGGGTTTGCAGCGCGCGGAATTGCGACATCGCGCGGGCTATTGCCCCGGCAGAAATCGGCGCCGCATCCTGGCGCAAGGGCGGCAGGACGCGCGCGACCTGCACCAGGCTTTCGGTGCCGCACAGGCCGCAGCCGGTGCGGCCTGTCATCGAACGGCGGCGCAGCTTGAGCTTGGCGAAGGCCGCGCTCGCCACTTGCAGGTGCAGCGTGATGCCGAGCGCCGAGGCTTCTTCTTCGACGCTGTACAGCTCATGCGGATCGTCGAGGATGCCCTCGGTCAGCGAGAAGCCGAGCGCGAAGTCTTCGAGATCGAGCGGCGTCGCGAGCATCACCGCGTGCGAGATGCCGTTGTATTCGAGCGCGACCGGCACTTCTTCCGCTACCCAGTCCTGCGTTTCGAACACCTGCCCGCTGCGCACACCACGCACCGGCAGCGAGCGCGCGCCTTCGCAGAAGGGCACGGCCTCGCCGGCCGACGCGGCGGCATTGGAAGCTGCCCGAATCACGTCCGACAAGTCGCTCATACCGGGTTCACTTGGCCGAGACGATTTCAGGCACATCGATGCGTGCTTCCAGCAGTTCCTGCTGCACACGGTTGAAGCGGCTGTACTCCTGCTGCCAGGCCGAAGGCTGCATGACCGGCATCACCTGCACCGCCGTCACCTTGTACTCGGGGCAATTGGTGGCCCAGTCGGAGCTGTCGGTGGTGATGACGTTGGCGCCGGA
>JAMFRW010000029.1 GCA_026224975.1 Rhodoferax sp.
CCGGGCAGGCGGCGGTGCGCCTCTGAGGCGCCGAGGAGCACAGGGCTTGTGGCCGCGCGCTTGCGCGCATCGTCGACTGACTTGTCGCAAGTGTTTGACCGCACCGAACGAAGTGAGCGTAGGGAGTTTTTGCGACAGGGCCACAAGACCGCGCACCGCAGGGGAGTCGGCGTACCCGCCGACCGCCGAAGCGAAGCACCGACGCCTGCCCGGGCGCGCCGTAGCCGCCCCCGCCTCCCACGACGCCACATCCCGAAGCTGCCGGCCGTCATCGTCAGAACCAACCAGTGCTGGTCAACCCCGGCAGATTGATCGCGAGCAACTTGGTGAACATCCAGTAGACCGGCGCCGCAATGCACACCCCCACCAACGCATCCTTGGCAAAGGCACGAGGCGAAAAATCGGAGGCTCCCTGGGAACCCTTGTAGCCACGCACGGCGAGCACGAAGCAGAGGGTGCAGCTCAGGATGAAACCGATGGTCGTGATCAGCGCGGCGTTCAGCAGCATGCCGGCCGACACCCACAGGAAGCCGGGCCAGTAACCCTTCTCGTCGCCCGCCTCTTCGTCCATCTGCCGGAAGCCGCCCGAGAGCGATTCCCAGGTGAGGAACGCGCCGCAGATGGCCAGCACGCCCGCCACCACCCACGGCACGAAGTTCGGGCCGACGCCGCCGTAGCCGGCTTCGGAGCTGATGGTTCGCGCGCCGATCGCCATGCCGATGGCGAGCACGATGGTGCCGACGCCGATCAGCGTTTGCGCGAGCTTCATCAGACCATTCCTGACTTGGCCATGATCGCGCGCAATGACGCGAATTCGTTGTCGACGAACTGGTCGAAGGCCGGCCCGCTGAGCAATGCGGGCGTCCAGCCGTTGCGCTCGACGGCGTCGGTCCACGACTTGTGCTTAGTGGCGATGACCACTGCATCGGTCAGCACCTTGCGCTGCTCCGGCGTGATGCCTGCCGCGCCGTACACGCCGCGCCAGTTGCCGATGACGATGTTGTAGCCCTGCTCCTTCATCGTCGGGATGTCGACGCCTTTCAGCCGCGCCTCGGAGGTCATCGCGATCGCGCGCATCTTGCCGGTGGTGATGTATTCGGAGAACTCCGAGAGGCCGCTGCCGCCCACTGTCACGTTGCCACCCAGGATGGCCGCGGTGGCTTCGCCGCCTCCGCGGAAGGCCACGTAGTTGATCTTGGCCGGATCCACACCCACTTCGCGCGCCAGCATGGCCGCGGCGATGTGCTCGGTCGAGCCGCGCGAGCCGCCGCCCCACTTGACGCTGCCGGGGTCTTTCTTGAGTTGCTCGACCACGTCCTTCATCGTCTTGAACGGCGAGTTGGTGGGCAGCACGAAGACGTTGTATTCGCTGATCAGCCGCGCGATCGGCGTGGCTTGCGAGAGCTGCACCGGCGGCTTGCCGGTGATGATGCCGCCGAGCATCACGGCGCCCATCACCATCAACGCGTTGCCGTCGCCCTTGTTGCTGTTGACGAACTGGGCCAGGCCGATGGTGCCGGCGGCACCGCCCTTGTTGTCGTAGCTCACCGTGGCGGCGGCCCCCGAATCCATCAAGGCCTTGCCGAGCGCGCGGCCCGTCGTGTCCCAACCGCCGCCGGGGTTGGCGGGAAGCATCATCTTGAGGTTGGCGGCTGCCCACGAGGTCTGGGGCAGGAGGCCTGCTGCGGCCAGGGCGGCCATCGATTTCAGGAAGGTGTCGCGACGCATGGTTGTCTCCGGTCGAATTCGAAAAGTCACAGGTCGCGATGCTCGCCGCCGAAGCTGTCAGTCGGCTGTCCTGCGCCCTAGGGAAAATGCCGAGCGCACGTGGCGTTGGACCCGCGTCGATTTCGATCAGACTCGTTCGAGAACCACCACACCGAGCCCGCCAGCCTCCCGATGAAAGTCCTGCTGATCGAAGACAACCTCACGATGCAGACCACGCTGCAGCGCTCGTTCCAGCGCAGCGGCATCCAGGTGGTGACCTGCGGTGACGGCGCGCGCGCGCTCGACCGCTGGCGCGCCAGCGTGCCCGACGTGGTGCTGCTCGACCTCAGCCTGCCCGGCCGCGACGGACTGCAAGTGCTGGCCGATGCGCGCGCCGAAGGCCTGGCCACGCCGGTGCTGATCCTGACCGCGCGCGGCACGGTGGGCGACCGCATCCTTGGCCTGAACACCGGTGCCGACGATTACCTGCCCAAGCCCTTCGACCTCGATGAGCTGGAAGCCCGCGTGCGCGCCCTCGCCCGCCGCGCCGGTTCGTCTGTCGATGGTGATGCGCGCGGCGAGGCTTCGGCGCCCGAGTATTGCGGGCTGCGCTGCGATGCCGACAGCGGCGCCATCTACTTCCGCGGCGAGGCGCTGGACCTGGCGCCGCGTGAATCGGCGCTGCTGCGCGCGTTGCTTGCGCAACCCGGCCAGGCGGTGGCCAAGGAGCGGCTTTCGGGCCTCGTCTTTCCCGGCCAGACGGCCGTGCAAGCCGAGGCGATCGAGGTCGTCGCCTACCGGCTGCGCAAGAAGATGGCGCGCATGCCGGTGCAACTCGTCACGCTGCGCGGCTTGGGCTACCTGCTGAAGCCGGAAGCCGCCGCGGTTTGAAAGCAGCAACATGAAGACAAGCGCTTGAAAACCATCGCCGTGCCGGCCCGATGGCGTCGGCTCTCGATGCGCAGCCGGCTGCTGCTGGGCATCCTGCTGCCGGTCCTGGTGATCGTGATCGTCAACACCGTGAGCCAGTACCGCCAGGCACTGCGCTCGGCCGACATTGCGTATGACCGCACGCTGCTGGCCTCGGCCAAATCGATCGGCGAGCTGCTGGAAGTCACTGGAAGCGGCGACGATGCGCACCTGAGAGCCACGGTGCTGTATTCGGCGC
>JAMFRW010000239.1 GCA_026224975.1 Rhodoferax sp.
GCAACGCGGCGCCGCGTGTGTCAGAGTCTTGATCCTCGACGGCGCGGGCGCGCAGCAATTCCCGCGTTGACCCGTCCGGCCACGTTGCTGCCAAAGACTGCAATGCGGCGCGACGAGGGCCAGCGTCCTGATCCTCGACGGCGCGGGCGCGCAGCAGTTCCCGCGTGGACTCATCCGGCCACGTTCCCGCCAACGCGCTGACTGCTCCAACCCGCACCATGACGAATCTGCTAGTAAGAAGTGAGCGAACTAGATCGAGGTCAGGGATCAAGTTTGAGACAAAGACAGCCCATGCCCGGCATGCTCCACCTTTCCACTTGAAGCTTGGAACTGTCCTCAAATCGACTTCATCCATGCCTGGCCAGCGTGAGCCAAGTGCGTGACTGACCGCAACAATGTCGTCTCTCAGGCGAGCTAAAGTGTCCGTTTCCCTTGGTCCTGCTGCCAGTGTCATTACCTCGACAAAGCAAGACAAGAGCCGCTTCCCAGCCTGTTTCACTGCTCCAGTGCTGCGAACTTCAGAGAGGCAGAAACCTGCAAGAATTAGCTCGTCTAGATAGTCGTATTGATTCCAGTCTTCCGGATTCACACGAGCGGCTAGATGCTCGACGATGAGGCCCACGAACTGTTCGTCGATCTGGCCGCAGATAAGTCTCAGCACTTCGCGCCAGTCGTCGTCCCGGTAGTGTCTGTCGAACAAAGCGAGCAGCCCACGTTCGTCAAGCGTTTTGGCGATATTAAATTGGTGGACAAAATCGGCAGCGCAAAAATATTCTAGGAAGGTGCGATGCACGAAGCCATAACTATCGGCGCCCACGAAGCAGAGGATGAAGTTGCGCTGCCGCAGATGTTGGACGACTGCCCGCGCTGCGGCTCGCGACTGAGGAAAGTGCAAATCAGTGCGTAGGTAGTCTTCGACTAGGCTAGTCAAGGTCGCGCCGTCGATCATGTTGCCCTTCAGACCGCTTGCGCCGGCCTGCATGAACGACGCGACCCTACGCAGCAAGTCGTGCTTCTCCCGCCAGCCGACGTCAGCGCTCAAGCCGGGGAACTCGGCAAGCGCGCGTTCTGTGTCCCATTGATGTAAAAGTAGCCGCGAAGCCTGGGCGTAGAGGTCAACGCGATCGCGTGGCAGTTCCTGATTGCGGTTCAGAATCGCCATCATCGTAAGCAAGAGTGGATTGCCTGCCAACATCGCAATCGACTTTGAGTCTCGGATTGCTTTTTTCAGCCGCTCGGCCTTCGGAGCGGCCTGCGCCGGGTCGTCGAAGGTCTGCATATGCCAGCGATTGGTGAATTCGCCGATTTGAGCGGTGTCCAGGTCCTGCAACATGAAATGCCGAAACTCGGTATCACGCAGCCGCTGCGACTGGTAACCGACGATACGCGAAGTGATCAGGAGCGGAGTCTGGGGGTACTCCGCGCTGAATCTCTGGATGTCGTTGACGACTTCCTCGCGAGCCTGCGGATCAAAAATTTCGTCCAACCCATCTAGCAACAGCACGATTCGGCCCGGTTGTGCGAACAGCCGTTTCATCAGTCCACGGGGCCAGTCGTGCCAGACCGGAGCCTCTTCCAGGAACCTAAAAAATTCCTTTCGCCCCTCACATTTCCATCGACCATAGCTGCCCAAATCAATCACCAGCGGGATTGGCTGCGCTTCGCGCGCTGCGGGATCGACAATGTTGGACCAACGTAAAGCCAGATAACGAATCAGCGATGACTTTCCGGAACCCGGATCACCCAAGATTACGAGGCGGTGATTTTGTCGCGAAGGCCAATCGCGAAGGGCTTGGTCAATGATCTCCAACACCGGGCGCAGCGGCTGCTGGAAGTACTCGCGCCGCAACGCTTCCGCCTGCTGTAGGCTTTCGGCAAGTTCCCGGGCGTCGATCTCGCCGGCTTTTAGCAAGCGCTGCTGGTGTTCTTTTGGTATCTCAAGCAACCGCGGGTTGTACTGATGGCACTCCCGTGCCGACTGCGGGACGAAGACGGTCCACAGACGCACGCTGTAATACGCGCCTGTCGAATCGACCATCTCAAGATTGAGCTTTTCAAACCGTTTCAACACAGCGGCCCGATAGCGTTCTGAATCGAAATCCTCCGGCAGTGCGTCGGCGACGATCGCTCGGCCGGATGCCGCCATCTCCTTCGCCCACGGCCGCGATGGATCGTTCAGCCACAGATTGAGATCGTGATCAAAGACCCTTGCAAAACAATCTGGGTCGGCATACTCGGTGTAGAAGATGGGATCGTTGAGGTTCTGCATTTGCTGGCGGAAAGCTAGCACTTTTTTCCACTGGTCTAGTGCTTTTCCCGCCTCGTCCGGATCGGCTGGCAACTCCAGCTTCTCGACCGTGCGGAAGAACCACTTGATCTCCGGGAAGTGGTTTGTGTCATGGCACCGTTTCGCCCAGAGGAATTCTTCTTCCGTCCCCGATTCCGCCTTGCCGGTCGCCGAGCCGAATCGCTGCGCCATTACGCCGACCACCAAGGCCAGCGAACCTTTGAATTTCTCCAGCGTCTGCTGCGTTATCAATTCCTGCGGCCGGCCGACGCCGATCGTCGTGTAGTTCTCCCAGTCGATGACCCGGAACTCTGCATTCCAAAGATGAGCGGTGTGACGGTTATATTCATCAAAGAACTTTCGAACATGTTGCCGCTCGCCATTCACATCACCGGGCGAGGCCAGGAAAACATGGTAGACGTTGGCATGGATTGGCTTCAAGGACATCGGGCAGTCTCCGGCGAGTCGGGCACTCGTTCACCTTCTTGCGCATCGCAGGTCGCGATCAAGGGTGCTACACGTCTAGCTCTGATGATATCGACCCGTCCCGAAGCTGCCGGCCATGAGCGCTCGCTGATGGCCGGACCCTGCCGATCAGATGCCGACCTGCAACGGCACTGCAGCGCGGCTTCCTGCCGTCTGCTCGGCTGAGCTCGACCGCGTGCGATAGGCCGAAGCCCGGCCCTTGCAAAGTTGGCGCTGATGCGCCAGAGCGGCGAGCGAGCACGTACGAACCAGTCCGAGAGGCTCTCGACCCTTCGGCGCGTTCGGCCAGGTCACATTCCCCATGCGGGTTTCCGCTCGTGCACACCAGTCGCTTTCCCGTCACCATCCGTCATCTGTTATAACAAATGGCACTTCCCAGGGCGCACCAGAACGCCCCGCAGAACGTGCCGCCCGCACAGCTTCGCACCCCGAAGGAGACCCGATGACACTGTCCAGACGATCCGTCCTCAAGACCGCCGCGCTCGGCGCCGTGACCAGCGCGGGCCTCGCAGGCACGCGCTTCGCCTACGCGCAGGCCACCCCGCTGAAGATCGGCGTGGCCTTGCCGATGAGTGGCATCGGAGCCGAGGCGGGCGCGGCCTGGATCGCGGGCATTAAGGTCGCCACCTCCCAGTGGAACGCGGCCGGTGGGCTGCTGGGCAAGCAGATCGAACTCGAGGTGCGTGACGACAAGTTCAGCAGCGCCGGGGCCGTGGCGGCCGCGCGGGAGCTCACCGGCAGCGGCATCAACCTGCTCGTGGGCGGCTCGCAATCACCGATGGCACTTGCCACCGCGCCCATCCTCGCCGAGTTGAAGGCGGTGATGGTGGCGCCGTGCCCCACGGTCATGTCGCTCACGCACGAAGGCTTCCAGAAGAACTTCTTCCGGCTCTCGTGGAACGCCTACATCGCCTTCGCCGGCATCGGCAACCTGCTCACCGGCAAGTTCCCCGATGTCGCGACCTGGTCGGTCATCGTGCCCGACAGTGAGAACGGCCGAGACATGGCGCGCTACTTCACCCTCGGTGCGCAGCGCGCCGCCGCCAAGGCCGGCCGCACGGTCAAGGTGCTCGACCCGATCTTCGCCTCGCTCAACAAGGCCGACTACAAGGTCGAGATCAACAGCCTGATGAACGCGCCTTCGCAAGGGCTCTTCGTGGGCCTCACGGCCGCGCCTTGCATCAGCCTGCTGCAGCAAGGCCGCGCGGTCGGCATGGACAGCAGGTTCAAGGTGATCGGTGAAGCCGGCACCGAGCTGCTCATCGCCAAGGCGATGCAGAAGAGCACGCCGGCCAACCTGTGGAGCATCAGCTTCTGGGCCGCGGGCGTCGAGGCCACCAAGAAGTTTCCGCTGAGCCAGCCGCTGCTCGAAGGCTATGCGAAGCTCACCGGCGACAAGTACCCCGCCGGCATCGTGCACTCCAGCCACCGGGCCACGCTGGCGCTTTTCAACGCGGTGAAAAAGGCCAACGCGGCCGATACCGATTCGGTGATTGCCGCGCTCGAAGGCCTCACCTACGAGACCGCCATGGGCCCGTACCACATCCGCAAGGAAGACCACCAGGGCCTGGGCAACGCCTACATCGCCAAGGTCGGCGCGCGGGAGGAGGCGCCCGGTTATGGCATTGCCGATGCGGTGGTGCTCACCGAGGCCGATGTGGCCGAGCCGCCCACGCCGGGCAAGAAGTTCGAAGCCTGAGCGGCGAGGGAACCGATCATGACGCTCACCAGAAGAACCACGCTCAAAGCCGCTGCTGGCGCCACCGCTTCGGCACTCATCGGCCTGCCGGCAGCGCGCGCGCAAGGTGCCCCGATCAGGCTTGGCGTGATGCTGCCGATGAGCGGCATCGGCGCCGAGGCGGGCGCCGCCTGGCTCTCGGGCATCAAGGCGGCGCAGTTGCAATGGAACGAATCCGGCGGGCTCTTGGGCCGGCAGATCGAACTCGAAGTGCGAGACGACAAGTTCAGCAGCGCCGGTGCGGTGGCTGCGGCGCGGGAGCTTTCGGGCGCCGGTATCAACCTGCTGCTGGGCTGCGCGCAATCGCCGATGGCGCTGGCGGTGGAACCCATCCTGCCGGAGCTGAAGGCGGTGGTGGTAGCGCCTGCGCCTTCGGCCATGTCGCTCACGCACGAGAACTTCAACCGCCACTTCTTTCGCCTTGCCTCGAACGCGCTGATGCTCTATGGCGGCATCGGCAACATGCTGGCGACGAAGTACCCGGAGATCGGCACCTGGACCACCATCGTGCCCGACAGCGAGAACGGTCGCGATGTCGTCAAGTACTTCACCCTCGGCATCCAGCGCGCCGCCGCCAAGGCCGGCCGCACCGTGAAGCTGCACGATCCCATCTACGCCTCGCTCAACAAGGCCGACTACAAGGTCGAGATCAACAGCCTGATGAATTCGCCGGCCGAAGGCCTGTTCATCGGCCTCACCGCCGCGCCGTGCGTGAGCCTGCTGCAGCAGGGCCGCGCGGTCGGCATGGACAAGAAGTTCAGAATAATCGGCGAGGCCGGCACCGAGCTGCTGATCGCCAAGGCGATGCAGAAATCGACGCCCAGCAACCTCTGGGGCGTGACCTTCTGGGCGCCCGAACTCGAGCCGTTCAAGAGCCAGTTCCCGGTCAGTGCGAAGCTGATGGATGGCATCGTGAAGGTGACGGGCAACAAGTACCCGCCGGGCATCGTGCAGGCCACGCACCGCTCGGCGCTCGCCATCTTCAACGCGGTGAAGAAAGCCGGCTCGACCGAGACCGATGCGGTCATCGCCGCACTCGAAGGCCTGCAGTTCGACACGGCCGCCGGCCCCTACCAGATCCGCAAGGAAGACCACCAGGGCTTCGGCTCGGCCTACTTCGCGAAGATCGGCGCGCGTGAGGCAGCGCCGGGTTATGGGCTGGAAGAGGTGATCCGGCTCAACGAGTCCGAAGTCATCGAGCCCGCATCACCCGGCAAGAAGTACGAGGCATGATCAACGAACTCGCCTTCGCCGTCTTCAACGCCGCCGCGTTCGGCATGGCGATCTTTCTGGTCGCCGCCGGGCTCACGCTGATCTTCGGCCTGCTGCGCCTGCTGAACATGGCGCAGGGCGGCTTCTTCATGATCGGCGCCTACACCGCGTATTCGGTGATGGGGCGCGATGTGCAGTCCTTCGGCATGTTCATGGTGGGCATCCTGGCAGGAGGCATCGTCGTGGCCTTGCTGGGCCTGTTAACCGACCGGCTGGTGCTACGCCGCCTGCGCAACGTCGACCCGCACTATGTGCTGATCGCCACCTTCGCACTGATGATGGTGTGCACCGGTGTCACCAAGCTGATCTGGGGTGTGGAGTTCTTTTCCGTCAACCCGCCGCCGGGGCTGGACAAGCCACTCAACCCCTTCGGCCTGTTCTTCTCGGCCTACCAGCTCTTCGTGATCGGCGCGGGCATCGTCGTCTACTTCGTGCTCGATCTGGCCATCCACCGCCTCTGGTTCGGCAAGCTGATGCAGGCGCTCTCGGCCGACCCGTGGATGTCGGAGGTGCTGGGCATCAACGTCTCCTTCGGCGTGGCGGCGAGCGTGATGGTGAGCTTTTTGCTGGCGGGTTTGGCGGGTGGCATCTTGCTGCCGAACCAGAGCCTTTCGACCGGCCTCGGCGATTCGTACCTGATGTATGCATTCTTCGCTGTGATCATCGGCGGGCTCGGCAACATCCGCGGCGCCTTCATCGGCTCGCTGGTGCTGGGCCTGGTGCAAAGCCTCAACACCGTGCTGCTGCCTTCGGTGCCGGGCCTGGCGGTGTATGTGGCGCTGGCGATCTTCTTGCTCGTCAAGCCCAACGGCCTCTTTCCCGCGGTCGGCATGCAGGGCGATTCGCATGGCCCGGCGCAATCGACGGGTGGCCTGCATCGGCCGCGCATCTCGCGTGGCACCTGGCAGGCGATCGGCGCGCTGGTGCTGGTGCTGCTCGCCAGCCTGCCGATCTGGCTCAAGGCCGGGCCGCTCTACATCGTGGGCACGGTGCTGATCCAGATCGTGTTTGCGCTCTCGTGGAACGTGCTGTTCGGCTACGCCGGGCTGGTGTCGTTCGGGCATGCAGGCTTCTTCGCCATCGGTGCCTACCTGACGGCGTTGATGTTGAAGCACGTGCCGGCCTTTCCCTTCCTCGGCGTCATCGCGCTCGCGACCGTGCTGGGTGCGGCGGTGGCCTGGGCGGTAGGCGCATTGGCGCTGCGGC
>JAMFRW010000240.1 GCA_026224975.1 Rhodoferax sp.
CAGCGCGTTGGCGGCAGCCAGCTTCTCGGCGGCGGCTTTTTCGAGCTCGGCGCGCTTGGCTTCGAAGTCCTTGATCGCCGATTCGGTCGCGCGGCGGGCCGCACGGGTCGGGATCAGGAAGTTGCGTGCGTAGCCGTCCTTGACCTTGACGACATCGCCCAGGTTGCCGAGGTTGGCGACTTTTTCCAGCAGGATGATTTGCATGTGGGTGCTCCTCAGACCTTGTGCTGGTCGCTGTACGGCAGCATGGCCAGGAAGCGAGCGCGCTTGATGCACGTCGTCAACTGGCGCTGAAAGAAGGCGCGCGTGCCGGTCAGGCGGGCGGGCGTGATCTTGCCGTTTTCACCGATGAAGTCGCGCAGCGTGTCGATGTCTTTGTAATCGATCTGCTTGACGCCGGTGACCGTGAAGCGGCAGAAGCGCTTGCGACGGAACAACAGCGATTGGGTATTGCGCTTGGGTTTGCGGTCCTTGGAGAACCGGCCTTTACCACGGGGCGGGGGCATATTGACACCTCATTGCTTTGGTCCGCGAGCGAACCATTGTGTAAACCAACATCGAGCAGGAAATCAATCCAGCTCGGTCACATGAAAGACGACACCGCGACCGTTGCGCTGCGAGCCCAGGAAGCCGGCAAAACTGTGCTCGCTTCCCATCTCGAGCTTCGCGACACGCTGCGTGATCTCCCCGATCGCCCGGGCTCTGATCTCCATGGAGACCTTTCGGGGCAAGCCGTCTTGCGTGACCTCCGATTCGTGCTTCAAGCTCAAATCGAGGGCCGGCAAACCGGCGGGGGTGTAGCGCAATGCGCCTCGCTCCACCAACTGCGCCGTCAGAACCAGGCGGTTCATTCAGCGCTGCGGGCAGAGGCAACGGACGACGATCAGGCCGAAGCCTCCTGCTGCGGACGCTCCTGGCGCTCGCCACGGTCACCACCCCGGTCAGGGCGGTCCGACGGAGGAGGCGCGGCCTTGCGCGAATCTTCGCGCTCGACCATCTTCATCATCACCGAAGGCGTGGTAACGGCTTCGTCCATCTGCACCGTGAGGTGGCGGATGACGGCGTCGTTGAAGCGGAAACCGGTCTCGAGTTCGACCAGCGTTTCCTTGCTGCACTCGATGTTGATGCACAGATAGTGCGTCTTCGCGAGCTTCTGGATCATGTAGGCCATCTGGCGACGGCCCCAGTCTTCCACGCGGTGCACCTTGCCACCGCCGGTGGTGATGACACCCTTGTAACGCTCCAGCATGGCTGGAACCTGTTCGCTTTGATCCGGGTGGATCAGCAAGACGATTTCATAATGACGCATTGGAACTCCTTGTGGTTTCCTTCCCTGCTGCCTCCGAAGATTCCGAATGAATTTCGAAGACAAGCAGTTCAGGCTTGGAAGCCACCCCGAAGCGTCAGACCCGGGTGTGGCAAGGGGAAAGCCGATGATTATAGCCCGGAAGCGCCTTGCGGCACCCGAAGCTGCCTCGTCCAGTCGCGCTGGGCGGCCGAGGGCGCCGGCGTGACGAGGCTCATGACGATGCAGACCGCAAAGCCGATCGGCACGCCGAACGCCCCGGCCGACACCGGCAGGATGCCCCACCACAGATCGACCGGCGCAGCGATGTGGAGCAGCCCGCGCAGCAAGGGCTCGTTGCGGATCAGGTAGTAAAGCGTCACGCCGAGCCCCGCCACCATGCCGAACAAGGCACCCCAACGGTTGGCGCGGCCCCAGAAGATGCCGAGCACCAGCGCCGGGAAAAACGCCGAGGCCGCGATCGAAAACGCCGCCGTCACCAAAAACAGGATGTCGGCCGGCTTCTGCGCCGCCACCGCCGCCGCCGCCAGCGCCGCCGCCAGCAGCAGCACCTTGGAGATGACCACGCGTTTGGCGGCCGAGGCCTTCGGGTCGATCATGCCGTGGTAGAGGTCGTGCGAGAGCGCGTTCGAGATCGTCATCAAGAGGCCGTCTGCGGTCGACAACGCCGCCGCCAGCCCCCCGGCCGCGACCATGCCCGAGATCACATACGGCAGGCCCGCAATCTCCGGCGTGGCGAGCACGATCAAGTCGTTGCCGATGCGGATCTCGCCGAGCTGCAGGATGCCATCGTGGTTGATGTCGATCACCGAGACGAGCGCCGGGTCGACCTTGGACCATGACGCGATCCAGGCCGGCAGCCGGTCGAATGGCAGCCCCACCACGCCATCGAAAATCTCGAACTTGACCAGCACCGCGAGCGCCGGCGCCGTCAGATAGAGCAAGAGGATGAAGAACAGCGACCAGGCGACCGATTCGCGCGCCTGCCGCACTGACGGCGTGGTGTAGCTGCGCATCAGGATGTGCGGCAGCGCGGCGGTGCCGACCATCAGGCAGAAGACCAGCGCCAGAAAGTTGCGGCGCGAGGTGTCGAAGGCCTGTTGCTCGGCCGGTGTGCCCGCCGGGTCGCCAGCGAACTGCTGCGCATGCAGCGGCATGCCGGCCAGCGGCTGGCTGCGCGCCTCGTTGGCGATGCGCTCACGCGTCCAGGCTTCGCGCGCGGCATCTTCGCTCTTGGGCAGTGCGGCGAGTGCCTTGTCGGCCCGCTGGATCTCGCGCAAGGGCGCGTTCTGCTTCTTCAGCGCCTGGCTGCGCTGCTGCGCTGCGGCGCGGTCCGCGATGAGCGCGGCGGGCACGTCGCGCAGCTTGTCGGCGTAGTCATCGGCACGGGCCGCGAAGAGCGCGCGCACCTGCAACTCCTTGGGGTCGGTCAGCAGTTGCTGCTCGCGCGCACTCACCTTGGCGAGCTGCTGGCCATACACTACCTGCGGCACCGGCACGCCGGTCTGCTTGATCGAGAGCCACACCACCGGCACCAGATACGCGATCGTCAGGATGATGTATTGCGCCACCTGCGTCCAGGTGACCGCCCGCATGCCGCCAAGGAACGAACACACCAGCACGCCGCCCAGGCCCAGGAAGATGCCGATGACGAAATCGACGCCGGTGAGCTGCGTGGTGATGAGCCCTACGCCGTAGATCTGCGCAACGAGGTAGACGAAGGAACACAGGATCGCGGCCACCACGCCCATGAAGCGCGGCAGGTGGCTGCGGTAGCGCTCGCCCAGAAAGTCGGGAATCGTGTAGCCGCCGAACTTGCGCAGGTACGGCGCCAGCAGAAGGGCCACCAACACATACCCGCCAGTCCAGCCGATCACATAGGCCAGCCCGCCGTATCCCTGCAGATACAGCGTGCCGGCCAGGCCGATGAAGGAGGCGGCCGACATCCAGTCGGCGGCCGTCGCCATGCCGTTGTACATCGCCGGCACGCGTCGGCCGGCCACGTAATACTCGACCGCATCGGTCGTGCGGCTGATGATGCCGATGCCGGCGTAAAGGCCGACCGTCGCCAGCAGAAAGATCACGCCGATCCAGCGCTTGGGCAGGCCCATCTGCTCGAGCACCGCCACCACACCCACGAACACGATGAAGGCTGCGGTGTAGCGCAGGTAGATGCGGTTCAGGCGATGGCCGAAAGCGCGGCTGGCTTCGGCGGCGGGCGTGGTCATGGGGGTGGGCGCTCTCGGTCGTCTTCGGTCGGTTGGGTGGGTCAGTCTTCTTCGACCAGGCCGTTGGCGATGTCGATGCGGTGCATGCGACGCGCGTACCAGCCGATCAGCAGCACATAGACGATGGGCGCGCCCTGCGCCGCCACCCAGAAGCTGAACGGCCAACCCGCCAGTGTGGCGCTCAGCGCGCGTGCATTGAACGCCACCACGAACGTCACCACGAACCAGATCAGCAGCAGCACGCCCGTCGTACGCCGGGTGCTGCGCCAGTGGCGCGTGCGGCGCACGGCTGCGCTATTGCCGACGCTGGCTTCGGCAGCCGGCGCGTGCTCGTCCAGTTCTGGGTACGGATGGGTTGATGCTGGCATCGGGGTTCCGTGCGGCGCCCGCGCCGCGGGAGCCGACTTTCGCACAGCCGTCGCCACAGCGCCGCGGGGAAGACCCGCCGCATCGCGCGACGACACCGCCGCGCAACAGTTTCGCAAGCCGCGCATTACACTGCCCCGCACCTTGGCCGATGGCCTGTCAACGGACTCGAACGCATGACCAGCTCCAACGGCGGCGGCCGGATTTCGGCCACCGGCAAGACGCCTTCACAGGCCGCTGCCGCTCCCGATGCCTGGCAGGCAACCCGCGCGCAAACCTCGCTCGCGACACAGTTCCTCAAGGATGCCGACGACTACCTCGAAGAGGAAAAGCGCGACATCGGCCGCCAGACCCATGCCAACGAGCGCGAGTTGTTCGTCTCGTGCGCGCCGGCCGAGGCCTTGCAGCAGCAGTTCGAGCACCTGCGGCCCGAATACATCGCGGTGCATGACGTGGCGACCACCTCGTCGCGCAAGCTGCTGGCCGGCGTGGCGGCGGCGAGCCAGCGGGTGATGCAAAAGCTCGTGATCCGCCGCCAAGGCTACGGAACGGCGCTGGCCACGATCGAGTTCATCGAGCTGCCGACTTCCGATGGCGGCCTGCTGCGCATGTACACGACCGATGCGCAAACCGACCCGGCCTCGCGCCCCGAAATCGCCCGCATGCTGCTGGCCTTCAGCCGCCTCGGCGTGGTGATGGTGGGCGACATGCCGGCCGATCAGCTTCCTGAGGCGCTGCGCCCGCTGCACCACCAGATGGTCGCCGGACCGTGGCTCAACCGCCACGTGCTGCTGCTGCCGCTGGCTTCGGCGAGCACGCTGATCACGCAAGGCGTTGCGCTCACCCACGGAACCGGCGTGAGCGTGTTGACCACGCCGCAAGTGACGCGGCCGGCCGACGCCTGGAACTTCATCAGCGGCACCTGGACGCGCATGCGCCAGAACGCGCCCGCGGGCGCGCAGCCGGCACCGGCGCTGGGGGCTTTGCAGCCTGCGGGTGGTGCGTCGTCGGCGCAACGCCCGGCGGATTTGTCGCAAGAAACCCAGCCCATGCAGCTGGCGATGCGCCCGATGCCGCCTGTTCCCACGGCCGCCGATCGGACGGCCGAGCGCAGCGTGCTCGCCCGCTACGTCCACCAGTTGAGCGAACTCCCCGGCGTGGTGAGCTGCTGCGTATTCGACCTGGCCACGCGCCGGCCGCTCGCGCATGCCGGCTCGAAGCCGAACGACGTCGACCTGACCTACCACGGCGCCGAATTGCTCACCGCCATGTCATCGGCCAGCCGAACCCTGGGCTTCGGCCATGTGCTGCCCGAAGCCGCGATCACGCTCGGCTCACACCATCTGCTGCTGCGCGCCGTGCCCAAGCACCCCGGCCTGGCGCTTCACGCCGTGCTCGACAAGGTGCGCGCCAACCTCACGCTGGCGCGCTTGCAGGTGCTGCGGATGGATTCGCTGTTCGACGAGCCGCCGCGGGCGTGAGCCTGGCGGCGAAACCCGTCAGTGAACGACCCGCTCGAACCCGAACTCCCCATCGTCGAAGTCCACCGGAATCACATCTTTCGGCCCGAAGCGGCCTTCCAGGATCAGCTTGGCGACCGGGTTCTCGATGCGCCGCTGGATCTCGCGCTTCAGCGGCCGCGCACCGAACACCGGGTCGAAGCCGGCCTTGGCCAACTCGCTGAGCGCGCGCGGTGACACATCGAGCTTCATCTCCATCTTCTCCAAACGCGATTCCAGCGTCTTGAGCTGGATCTTGGCGATGGCCTGGATATTCCTGAGGTCCAGCGCATGGAACACGACCGCCTCGTCGATCCGGTTCAGGAACTCCGGGCGGAAATGCTGCTTGACCTCGACCCACACTGCGTCGCGAATCTCTTCGCTCGGCTTGCCGACCATCGCCATGATCTGGTGCGAACCGAGGTTGCTGGTCATCACGATCACGGTGTTCTTGAAGTCAACCGTGCGGCCCTGGCCATCGGTGAGCCGCCCATCGTCCAGCACCTGCAGGAGCACGTTGAAGACATCCGGGTGCGCCTTCTCCACTTCGTCGAGCAACAGCACGCTGTACGGCTTGCGGCGCACGGCTTCGGTCAGGTAGCCGCCTTCGTCGTAACCCACATAGCCGGGCGGCGCGCCGATCAGGCGGCTGACCGAATGCTTCTCCATGTACTCGCTCATGTCGATGCGGATCAGGTGGTCTTCGCTGTCGAACAGAAAGCCCGCAAGCGCCTTGCACAGCTCGGTCTTGCCCACGCCGGTCGGCCCGAGGAAGAGGAAGGAGCCGGTCGGGCGATTGGGGTCGGACAAGCCCGAGCGTGAGCGGCGGATCGCATCGGAGACCGCGGTGATCGCCTCGTCCTGCCCGATCACGCGCTCGTGCAGCTTGGTTTCCATCTGCAGCAGCTTGTCGCGCTCGCCCTGCATCAGCTTGGAGACCGGGATGCCGGTCGCGCGCGCCACGACCTCGGCGATTTCTTCCGCGCCGACCATGGTGCGCAGCAGCGTCGGCTTGCCGGTGGCGCCGCCCTTGAGTTCCTTGGCCTGCGCGTCCTTGAGCTTCTTCTCGAGGTCGGGAATCTTGCCGTACTGCAGCTCGGCGACCTTGTTGAAATCGCCCTTGCGCTTGTACTCCTCGACCTGCGTGCGCGCCCGGTCGATGTCTTCCATCAAATGCGCCGAGCCTTGCGCGGCGGCCTTCTCGGCCTTCCAGATTTCTTCGAGGTCGGCGGCTTCGCGCTGCAACTTGACGATCTCTTCCTCGATCAGGCCGAAGCGCTTCTTCGAGCCTTCGTCCTTCTCGCGGCGCACGGCTTCGCGCTCGATCTGGAGCTGGATCAAACGACGGTCGAGCTTGTCCATCGCCTCCGGTTTGGAGTCGATCTCGATCTTGACCTTGGCCGCGGCTTCGTCGATCAGGTCGATCGCCTTGTCGGGCAGGAAACGGTCGGTGATGTAGCGGTGGCTCAGCTCGGCCGCGGCCACGATGGCCGGGTCGGTGATCTCCACACCATGGTGGACTTCGTACTTCTCCTGCAAGCCGCGCAGGATGGCAATGGTCGCCTCCACGCTCGGCTCACCGACGATGATCTTCTGGAAGCGGCGTTCGAGCGCAGCATCCTTCTCGATGTACTTGCGGTATTCGTTCAGCGTGGTCGCGCCGATGCAGTGCAACTCGCCGCGGGCGAGCGCGGGCTTCAACATGTTGCCCGCATCGATCGCGCCTTCGGCCTTGCCGGCGCCGACCATGGTGTGGATCTCGTCGATAAAGACGATGGTCTGGCCTTCGTCCTGCGCCACTTCCTTGAGCACGCCCTTGAGCCGTTCCTCGAACTCGCCGCGGAACTTGGCACCGGCCAGCAGCAAGGCCATGTCGAGCACCAGCACGCGCTTGCTCTTGAGGGAATCGGGCACTTCACCGGCGACGATGCGCTGTGCCAGGCCTTCGACGATCGCCGTCTTGCCGACGCCCGGCTCGCCGATCAGCACCGGATTGTTCTTGGTGCGCCGCGAGAGCACCTGGATCGCCCGGCGAATCTCGTCGTCACGGCCGATCACCGGGTCGAGCTTGCCCTGACGCGCACGGTCGGTCAGGTCGATCGTGTATTTCTTGAGCGCCTCGCGCTGGCCTTCGGCATCGGCGCTGTCGACCTTCTGGCCGCCGCGCACCGCGTCGATCGCGGCTTCGAGCGCCTTGCGTGTCAGGCCGTGTTCCTTGACGAGCGCACCGAGTGGCGATTTGCTGTCGGCCAACGCCAGCAGGAACATCTCGCCGGCGATGAACTGGTCGCCGTGCTTGCTGGCTTCCTTCTCGGAAGCCTGCAGCAACGCACCGAGGTCGCGGCCGGCCTGCACCTGCTCACCGCCCTGCACTTGCGGCAGCTTGGCGAGTTCGGCATCGAGCGCAGTCTGCAGCTTGGCGGTGTTGACGGCCGCGCGCTGCAACAGCGCCTTCGGGCCATCGGCCTGCGTCAGCATCGCGGCCAGCACGTGGGCCGGTTCGATGTAGGGGTTGTCGCGGGTGACAGCCAGGCTTTGCGCGTCAGAGAGCGCTTCCTGGAACTTGGTCGTGAGTTTGTCGAGTCGCATGGGAAAAATCCTCCGTTGCGCCCAAATTGAGGCGAAGCAGGAGGATTTTCAAGCGGCACTGCAAGCGCTACCGTGCGCTGGAACACAGAGCCGAAGAAAAAACCGGGCGTGGAGGCGACGCCGACGATGACGCTGGCGCGGGGGCACCCGCGCTGATGCCGACATCGCCTCCACAACCGGGTGCGCCAGCGCTCGTCGCAACGGCGCGCAAATCACACGATCATTGCGGAGCAGGCTTCTTGGGCGCCGGCTTGGCGGCCGGCTTCTTCACCGCCGGCTTGTCGACTTCCTGCGAAGCCGGCGTGGCGCCGCCCTGCACGCCCAGCGTTCCGCCGGTGCCCAGGCCGCCCTTGACGGTTTGCGCCTTGTAGTTGCGCACCGCGCGGACGAGCTGGTTGTAGCTGTCGGCAAAGGCCGCGATGATGATCTTGCCTTCGGGCGAATTGGAGTAGCCGCCCACGCCGCCGCCGCCCAGCCCGCCGAAGAGCGCCGCGCCCACGTTGAAGTCCATGTTCTTGGCGCTGCCCTCGGCCGCCGCGAGCTGCACGCCCGAGCGGTTGTCGATCATGATCAGCGTGGTCGAGGCTTCGTTGGTCTTGATGCCGCCCGCCACTGCGCCGAGTACCCCGAGCCCGCGCGAGAAGCCGCCAAGCCCACCGCCGATGCCGCCGGTGTTCTGGCTGAAGGTGATCATCGGGCTCATGGTGTAGTCGGCCGCGACCATCTGGCCCTTGCCGAAATTACTGTTGCCACGCATTTCACCCGTCTGCTGGAGCGCGCGCTCGGTGTTCATATTCTGCATGGCGGCGCCACGTTCCACGATCACGAAGCAGTTGGACTGCTGGATCATCAGGCGCAGCACCGGAATCGTCGAGCCGAGCTTGTATTGCGTGAGCTGCTGGTACCAGGTGGCGCTTTGATCCTCGACGACACCGAGCGTGCCCAGCGTCTGGTCGCATTTTTCGAGCGTGCTGCTCGCACCATCGGTCGTGGCGCCACCGGCGCCGCCGGTCACCGCCGTCTTGGAACCACCGGCCTGCGGCTCGGTCGTCACACACCCGGTGAGTGCCAATGCAGCGATCACACTCCCCCACATCACCTGGCGCATCGGTGCCCCCTTCGAAAGCTCTGCCTTCATGATTTCCCCCGTCTTGAAGTAGCGACTCCGGAATGGAGCCAGCTCTGTAAAGTTTATCGTGGGGACGTTAGCCAGTCGTTACCCATGTGTCGATTGGAAGGCCCAAACCGGCCCGCGACACGGGGGTTGGCGGCTTCAATCTAGGGATAAGACGCCGCTGCCGAAAAAGTCGCTGCCGCGTCCGAGGCAAATGGCAGATCAGCCGAGGACGGCTCGCGCGATCCAGAAGCCGAACGCCGCGCAGCCCAACGCACCGAGCACGTGGGCCAGCGTGTGCGCGATGGCAAAGGCCCATTGACCACGCTGGATCATGATCAGCGACTCGACCGAGTACGACGAGAACGTCGTCAACCCGCCGAGAAAGCCGGTGACGAGCAGCAGCCGCAGGGTTTCGTCCGGCGTGCGCTCGAACCACACCAGGGCCATGCCGATCAGGAAACCGCCGACGCAGTTGACCGCCAGCGTGCCCAGCGGAAAGCCCGACCAATGCGCGTTCAGCCACACGCCGGTCACCCAGCGCAGCAAGGCGCCGAGCGACGCGCCGATGGCAACGGAGATGACCTGCACCCAGAGCAGCGTGGGCATCAGGTTGAGGCCCCGGGTGAACCGTGCAAAGCGGGCGAGTCCGCCGCATCGCCCGCGTTCGTGGCCGCGATGCCCCAGCGCGCCAACGCCGCGTCGTCACTTACCCGAGCATCGACCCAGCGCGCGCCTTGCGAGGTGTTTTCCTTCTTCCAGAACGGCGCCTGTGTCTTCAGGTAATCCATCAGAAATTCGCAGGCCTGGAACGCCTGGCCGCGGTGGCCCGAACTCACGGCCACCAGCACGATCTGGTCGAGCGGCAGCAACGGGCCCACACGGTGCACGACGCGCGCGGCGCGGATGTCGAAGCGTCGATGGGCCTCGTCGATCATCGCTTCGATCGCGGCCTCGGTCATGCCGGGGTAGTGTTCCAGCTCCATCGCGCTGACGCCCAGACCATCGTTGCGGTCGCGGACTGTGCCGATGAAACTGGCCACCGCGCCCACGGCCGCATCGCCTGTGCGCAACGCAGCGATTTCGGCGCTCACATCGAAGTCTTCGGTCCGGATGCTGACGCGTGGCGCGGGCATGTGATCAGCCTCCCGTGACGGGTGGGAAGAAGGCGAGTTCTGCCCCATCGGGCACCACGGTCGCGTCGTCGCACAGCACCTGGTTCAGCGCGCAGCGTAGCGAGCGCGTGCGCGCGAGCGCGGCGGCGTGGGCAGGGCTGCTGGCGATGAGGCGATCGCGCAGTTGGCCGACGGTGACCGGGCCGACGC
>JAMFRW010000241.1 GCA_026224975.1 Rhodoferax sp.
GCTGCGCCGCTGCCATGCTTCGAACAATTCGTTCAAGGCCTGCCGGGGCAGCTTGCCGTTGTCGTGGCGCGGCAGCCGATCGACGCGAATGAATGTTCTCGGGATGAATACCGGGTCTATTCGCGTCTTGAGCCATTGTTCGGCCGCGCTGCGGTTCAATTGGGCGCCGCAATAAATCAGACATAGCCTTTGTACCAGCGCATTCGAGTCGGGTAAGTAGAGAACACCGTCCTCGAGGTTCGGCAGGTCCTGCAACACCAGATTCAGCCCGGCGAGCGAAGCGCGGCGGCCTGCAATCTTGATCAGGTCGGTTTGCCTGCCAAGCAGTTCGAAGCAGCCATCGGCACCGATTTCGATCTGGTCGAGCAGGTCAACGGGTGATCGAAAATGAATACCTGTTGCGCGAGTGGCACCGTCGATGGACTCGAGCTGCACACCGTCGAGCGGGCGCCAGGCGGTGGTCTGCGCGGTACGCCGCATGGCCAGCGCGCCGGTTTCGGTCGACCCATAAATCTCGAGCACCGGTGCGTCGACCAGCGACTCGGTCTGCAGCGCAAGTGCACGAGTCAGCGGCATGGTCGACGCGATGACGATGGCACAGTTTTGCAGCCTCACGCCGCTCTCGGCGAGGCCGCGCAAATGCAGTGGTGTTGCGATCCACACGCCGGTGGGTGAATCGGCAAAAGCCTGGCCTACGTCTGCCGGCAGCAGCGGCCGGCGGTCCAGCACCGGAATGTTGTGTAGCAGCGAAAGCATGACAGAGCTCTCTACTCCGAACATGTGTTGCGGCGGAACACTGCAAACGATTCGGCGAATGGCCGGCAGGCCGCCGTCGAGGCATTCGGCGAGTCTCGCGCCGAGCGCCGCGGCGCCATCTGCCAACTGCATCAATGTCTTGGCCTGCGGTTCCGGCGCGCCGGTGCTTCCGGAGGTGTAAAGCACCACCGCCGGCTCGGCCCAGGCGGGGTCCAGGCGCAATGTTTCATCGTCGGCCCATGATGCGCGCTGCTCGGGCGCGCAATGCACCGATCGAGCCTCTTCGGGCAGGTGTTTCCGTAGGTGCTCGGCGTCGTCGCCGACAACAATCGTGCGAGGGTTGGCGGCCAGGACGCGCGTCAGATCACCGCGCCCGCTCGAAGGCGGCAAGACCAGAACGCAACGCCTGCGCAAGGCGGCCAGCCACGTGACCAGAAAGCTCACCCGTGTCGTGCACAGATTGCAGACCGCGCTGGCGTCGTTCAGCCTATCGGCGAGCAGGAGGGACGCTTCATGGATCTGCCGCCAGCTCCACGCCTGCTCCGCGCCAATGACTGCCGGATCGTTCAGATGCCTGGGTGAAGCCGTCAGCGGCGAATGGGACAAATGATGCATCGTGCTGCTGCTATCGGCCTTTGGTGCGCAGAACAATCCAGGTGTCGCGGAACTGCTGAATCAGGCTCGGGAAAACCGCGCCGGGGAACAAGAACGGCCGAAGGCTGTGCTCACCGACGAACAAGACGACAGTACATCCCCACACAGCAAGACTTGCCGCACCGGAAGCAAGGCTGGCGGCCGCGGCAACAGCGGCAACGATGAAGTAGACGAACCACACGATGGTCAGGCGCCGGGTGTAGCGAGATTGCGCCAAGGGCAATTCCGGATTGGAATGTCGGGCAATTCTTTCGATCAAGGGCGTTGCGCCCGCCCGCAGGCTCCGGCCAAAATATCCTGCCATGAAGAGAAGTAGCAGCGGCGGAATCCAGTGAAATACCGCCGCTGCCACCCATGCGAAAGTGTCCGGCAACGTTTCAGCTTTTCGCGACCTGCGACGCACCGACATGAGCAGCCAGGCTGTTCAACGACGAAAAGATGGCCTCGTTTCGAGGATCGCTCGACTTGAGTTTGACGCCGTAACGCTGCTGGATGACCAGGGAGATTTCGAGCATGTCCAACGAGTCGAGGCCCAAACCATCTCCGAACAATGGCGCAGCCGGGTCGATGCTCTCCGGCGCCGAGTCTTCGAGGTTCAAGCAGTTCACGATCAAGGTCGCCAACTCCAGCGGTGAAACGTTGCTCATGCCAATCGACCGGTCATCAACTGGCGGCCAATTGGGCATTGATGCCGTTGGTCAGGTTCTGAATCCAGCCGTTGTAATTCTTGTGAATCTGGTCGCCCTTCTGGTCGAGGTTCGTGCTCGACTTCAGGGTGATGCTGTAGCTGCTCGACGAGTATGGAATTTGAATCTCGGCCGTGTGCGTGCGCAACGCCAGCGAGCCGACCAACATGCCGGGACCGGCTTCCTTCATCTGCCAACCCAGAGTTGCGCCCGCGCGAATGATGGCCGACTTGACCTGGTCGGGCGTCAATGTCTTGCCGGCTGCATTGGTCACCGGCGCATCGGTGACATTGCGGATGGGAGCAGTCGTGCAGGCGACCAGGGTGCCGGCCAGCACAAGGGCGGCGAGTTTCGACGGAATGCGCATATTTCCTCCTCAAAATTGATGACTTTTTTCGAGCACTCAATGTGCGCGATATTTTTATGCCATTTTTACGCTCGTCAGCGTCGCTGTAGGCGTACAGATTCTAAATCTGCGTGAAGCGGGCGAGGGGCAGCAACGAAAAATAGTTGGCCCGTGCACTCTGCACTCTGTACTGGCAACTCGGCCTCCCGCTACATCGCCTTGAACAACTGCGCATACAGCCGGCTCGCGACCAGCCTGTCCTTGTGGCCGCGCAGCGTCAGAAACACCTTGCCGGAGTCGTCGCGCAGGGCGGTGGCGATGGCGTCGGCGCGCACCACGGTGCCGCGGTGAATCTGCCAGAACTGATGTTCGTCGAGCTGCGGCAGCAGTTCGCGCAGCGAGGTGCGGATCAGGTACTCGCGCTCGGCGGTGATCACGCGCACGTATTTGTCGGCGGCTTCGAAATAGAGCACATCGGCGACCGGGACCATGTGGATCGCGGAGCCGATGGCGGCCTGGATCACGTTGAGCTTGGGCGCGGGTGCACTTGTCGTCGACGTCGCTGCGGCGGACACGCCCGGCGCGGCGAGCAGGCTGCGCAATTGGCCGAGTGCGGCTTCGAGTGCAGCGGCGGCGTTGGTGGCGGGCGCGGTCGGCGATGTGCTTGCTGTGTCGGCCGAGGGCTTGTCCGCCGACGCCGGCCGACGCTGCCGCAGCGCCGCCTGCACCCGCGCACACGTCTGCGCGAGGCGATCAGGCGCCACCGGCTTCAGCACGTAATCGACGGCAGCATGCTCGAAGGCCTGCAGCGCGTATTGGTCGTAGGCAGTGACGAAGACGACGAGCGGAAACGCGCCGGTCGCGCCAGAAGGTGATGCATCCGGCCAATCCTCCGCCAACGCCTGTGCTGCTTCCAGACCCGTCATGCCGGGCATGCGGATGTCGAGAAACACCACGTCGGGCTGGAGCGCGAGCGCCTGGTCGACGGCCGCGGCGCCGTGGCCCACGTTGGCGACGATGCGCAAACCCGGCCACAGCTTGAGCAGCTCGGCCTGCAGATTGGCGGCGAGCAGTGGCTCGTCTTCGGCGATCAGCGCCGTCGCGGCCAGGGTCGGATCGATGGTCGGGATGGTCATGGTGGGGTCGTCTCCGGCATCGGCAGTCGGATGGTGGCGAGCGTGCCGCCTTCGCCGTCGGCGGGTTCCGACAGCTCCAGCGTGGCGAGCGCGCCGTAGAGCGTGGCGAGGCGTTCGCGCACCTGCACCAGGCCGAAGCGGGTGCCGTCGCCGGCGGATGGCGCCAGACCCACGCCGGTGTCGCGCACGCGCAGCACAAGCTGGCCGCGGTCTGCGCTGCCGGGCTTGGCGTTGCTTCTCGGCGAGGTGGCCAGCGCAGAGGCAGGCGTCGGCTCATGCGCCGCGCTCACCATGATCCGTCCGCCTTCCACCTGCGGCTCCAGCCCGTGCTTGATGCAGTTCTCGACCAGCGGCTGCAGCAGCAGCGGCGGCACGGTGACAGCAGCCAGCGCCTCGGGCAGATCGAACTGCGTGCGCAGGCGGTCGCCCATGCGGATCTGCATCAGCGCCAGGTAATCGGCCAGCCGCGCGAACTCGGCCGAGAGCGGGTGGCTGGAGGCGCGCGAGCCGCTCAGCGTGGCGCGCAGGAAGGCGATCAACTGGTCGAGCATGGCCTGCGCGCGGGGCGGGTCCATGCCGATCAGCACACGCAGGTTGGCCAGCGTGTTGAAGAGCATGTGTGGCTCGAGCTGCGATTCGAGCAGCTTCAGTTGATGCTCCGCCGCCTGCCGCTGCGCGAGCTGAAGGGCGGCCTCTTGCATGGCCATCTTCTCGCGCGAATAAAACCAGTAGGTGATCAGCGTGCCGGGGATCAGCGCCGTCAGCAGCAGCCAGAAGCCCTGCGCCCAGCCGTGGCGGATGAAGAGAAACCCGTAGTTCTGGTGCCCGGTGATCCAGCCGGCGAGCGCGCCGCCGGCGCTGAAGCCGATGATCGTGCCCACCACCACCGTCACCATCATCAGCGGCCAGCCGGGCCAGTGGCTCTGGGCCTCGGGCGAGCCGGGCGGTTCGTTGCGGTGTTTCCAGCGGGCGACCGGGATGCGCATCAGGTCGATCGCCGCCCAGCAGGCGACGGCGATGCAGACCGAATGCACGAGGTTGATCCAGAACGAGTCGCCGCTCATGCCCGTCATGCCTGCCGCGATCACCACGCCGAACGCCGCGCTGCGCAGGCCCCGCACCAGGAAGCGCGCGCGGCGGTAGCCGGGCAGGGCGGGGTTGCTGGTCTCGAAGGCGGCGCTCATGAAGGTCGATTCTGGCTGACGCGAGTCTGGTGGCGTTGCGATTCGATCGCGATGTCGGGCGAGGCGATCGTCACGGTCGGCCCAGGTTTCAAGCCGCTTGCGCTGCCGAAGCCGATGCCGGACGCGTCGCCAAGGCACGCAGCGACAAGGCGCGGGCCGCGAAGAGGCCGGAAAAGCCGCCGTAGGCCATGCCGCAGCAGCCGGCGAAGATGGCGTTGTGCGCCATCGCGGGTTCCATCGCCAGCGTCACGCCGACCATGTACTTGATCATGAAGAGCCCCACGATCAGCGTGAGTGGCAACCAGCTTCCCGGCACATGCAGGCGCTGCGTGGCCGGCGACCACGAGGCCGCGCGCACCGCGACCCAGCCGCGGGCCAGCGTGAGCGATGCGGCCAGGCCGGCAGCCCAGCCACCGAGCGCGACCGGCTGGTGGCCGAAGGCGTTGAAGACGCCGCTGGCCGAGAGCACGAGCAGGATCAGCGGCAGCACGGTGACGCGCGTGAGGCTCACTTCACGCGACTTTGTCTGTGCAAAGCCAAGTGCGAGCAAGGCGGCGAGCAGGCCCCAGACCCAGGTCGGTGTGTGGCTCAGGATGGCGGTGATCATCATCATGGTGGTTCCCCGGTTGAGTGCGCTGAAATGGGCGCGGCGTGATGCGATGGGCGCACTGTGCGCGGCCGGGGAGGCTGGAGCGAGGGGGCTGCGACGAACGGCGGAGTGGGTTCGCGAAGTGCAGGAGGGTGACGTGAAATGCGGCTGCGGTGATGACCTGGGCGCGACCCGTGGCCCCTCACTCCAACCCTCTCCCCAAAGGGGAGGGAGTAAATACTTTTCAGTTCGACGTCTGCAGGTGCCGGCTCAGCGCTTGAATCAACGTGTCACGCGTGATCGCCACCTGACGATCCGCAAGCGGCGCCGGCGTCGTCTGCAGGCGGTATTCGAAGAGCAGCATGGTCCGCAGCTCTATTCGCTCTGCCTGACATTGCGCTTCGGCGGCGGTGGCCGATTGTTCGGCGGCGGGCGCGGGCTGGCCGCGCGGCTGGCGCTGCACGATGGCCCAGGCGCAGGCTTCGTAGCGCGCCTGCGCCGTCAGAGCGGCGCCGCCGCGCGGTTCGGGCGGCGAAGGGGTGGTGGCGTCATTCGCCACGGGATGAATCGAAAAAACGATGGCGCAAGCGAGCGCCGCAGCCTGTCGCCAGGCCACGGGCGCTCCAAACCCCGCTTGTCGCCATCTCACCCGTTTTCGTTCCTCGTTCCCCTTACCGTGCGCTGGCCCGCCGCCGGGCGATCATGCCGACCGCACCCAGCCCGGCCAGCATGATGGCCCAGCTCGCCGGCTCCGGCACGGCCGTGAGGACGCCGGTGCCCGAGAACGTGAGCTCCGTGCCCACGGCGCCGGCCGCGGTGGCCGTGAGGAAGCGCGAGGACAGCGTGCTGCCGTCGTCCGAGAGCCCCACCTGGACCACGAACTGCTCGCCCGGCTTCAGCTGCGCCGCGTTCCATTGCATGCCGAAGGTTGCGTCGCATCCCGCCGCCAGCGCGCACGCGGGTTCGATGCCCGTGTCGGTGAGCGTGTTGGCGAACTTGAAGGTCGACGGCAGGTTGTCCACCGCCGGCAGCGACACGACCTTGCGCGCGACCGGGCCTGTCAGCGAGGCCGCACCCCAGCTCTCGCCCACCACGTCGGTGAAGAGCGGATCGGGATTGCCATCGGGGTTGGCGAAGACCATGAAGCGCAGGTTGGTGAAGGTGTCGGTCGCGCTGTGGTTGGTGATCGTGTAGTCGATGGTGAAAAGGCCGGCCGTCTTGTTCACCGACGAGAACGAGTAGCTCAGCGCCGGGTTGCCGCCGATCACGCTCTTGGCATCGCTCGCGCTGCCGAGCCCGGTCACGAACAGGTAGGGCTGCAGCTCAAAGACATTGCCGGTCGCGCCATAGGTGATGTTCTCGAAGTCACCGAAGGTGTTGGGCGGTGTCGTGGCGGTGACGGTCGCCTGCGCGGAGGCGCAGGCGAATGCACAAGAGAAGGCTGCTGCGGCGACGGCCATAGGGTGGCGCCGCAGCGAGGGCCGGGGACGGGGTGGGTTCATCGTGATCTCCTCAGGGTGTTGTGGGATTGTTCGAAGGGACACAGGGAAAAGAGCATCACGGCCGCATCAACGCGCCGCGCGCTCGGACTCGACCTGATCGACCAGGTCGTACTCGCGCACCAGGCCGGGTGCGGCCAAGGACTGCTCGGAGGTCTGGATCTTTCCAGGTCCCACCTGGGAGATCAGCACCTTCAGGGACGGGCGCAGCACACCGCACACCGGGCAAAGCGGCGGGTTCGGATCGTCCGGGTTCGGGTAGGCGCGGCGGAGCGCAATCAGCACCGAGAGCGAGCCCACCTTGCGCACGCCTTCGTTGTAGAGGTCGTCGGTGATCTCGTTTGCCAGCTGCGCAACCGACTTGGCCTTGCTCGGGTCGAGCTTGGGATCGAACTGCGCGTCGGACCAACCGTCGATGCGCGCGAACTGCACGCCTGCATCGGTGACGGCAAAGGTCGCGTTGCCTGGCAGCATCACATGCGAGAGCACCCTGCCCGTGGCCGGGTCCTGGATCAGCCCGCCCGGCACCAACAGCGCTCGCGGCAGCGAGACCACTTTCTGGATCTCGAACTTGGTGTCGGAACCGCGCTTCTCGCCCGCGCCGACCACCAGGGTGCGCACCGGGAACTTCACCTTGGCGTCGGTCGGCGGGGTAGGGATCTCCGACTTGGGCAGGCCGAGGACGTCGGCGAATTCGAGCGCTTTCTTGTACGCATCGGCGTCGCTCAGCTTGACGGGCACCGGGTCGCCCGATCCGTTGCTGGCCGCCCGCTTGATGAACTTGATGTTGCCCTGGCCGATGTTCTTGCTGAACGAAAGCGAGGTGTACGCGCCGTTCGGGTCGTCTCGCTTGCCCGATTCGAGCAGGCACAGGCCTTCGTCCGGTTCGTTGGCCGGCGTCGTGGCCACGCGGCAATCGGCCGCCGCGGTGCCGCCGCCGCGCCCGAAGGCCGCCTGGCTGACCTTGGCCAGGTTGAAGTTGCGCGAGATCGATCCTTCGATCTTCACCTTCATCAGCCGGCCGACGACGTCACCGCTGTCGTTGCCGAGCAGTGGGGTGAGGGCGTTGATGACTGCGCCGTGCAGCTTCTCCCTGTCACCGGCCGTCTGGGCCTGCGATGTGGTCGGCGCGAGCGTCGCGAGTGCCGCCAAGGCGGCGAGGGTTGCCGCGGCAACGCGTGAATGCATGGGTTGGTACATGGTCCGGTTCCTTTTCGGGTCAGGGGTTGAAGCCGTCTTGGCCGACGGGGTCGCAGCCGAGATAGCCCATCCAGGCGTAGTAGTTGCGCCCGGTCGGTGGCCCGAAACTGGCGGAGTTGTTGTAGCGCTCGTGCGTCAGCCGGTAGAGCGCGTTCGCCGCGGTGGGGCCGACGGTCATCGCCGTCGGGCACTGGTCCTGGCAGGTGCCGAACCAACCGAACGGGTCCCACCCGGCGCAGCTGAACTGGTTGTTCTTGTGGTGGTTGGTCACCCATGCGTTGGCCACGGGCATGATGTGGCCGTCGATGGCGGTGTCGGCATAGTCGCCGTTGAACGACGAGCTGATCCACATCAGGCCGTGGAAGCCGGTCATCACGTGCAAGCCCTTGGTGCTGGACGAGTTCTGCTTCTTCATCGCCACGCGCATGTTGCCGAAGTAGCTGTCGTTCAGGCTCAGGCAGGAAGACGCGTGCAGGAACTTGAGGTTGTTGTCACCGACGAAGGTGGTGCCGGTCGAGGTGCCCATCTTCAGGCTGCACCGCCCGTTCCAGGAATTGCGCATCAGCCCGCCCCAGGCGTCGCCGGCATCGAAGCCGTGCAACGCGACGATGGCGGCATCGGGCCAGTCGACCCACACGTAGTCCTTGCAGTTGGCGTTGAAGGCCGGGTCGCAAAAGCGTTGCAAGGTCGTGTTGCCGTCGACGAACTTGCCGGTCTTGGTGTTGCCCAGCAGGCCCATCCAGTCGTACCAGGATTGGGCCATGCCGGGCCAGGAGCCGCGGTCGGAGTCGGTATCGCCGGGGGCGCAATTGCCGCCGCTCCAATTGCCGATGGCATACATGTCGACCTTGAGCGCCAAGGCCGAAGAGATCGCGGTGGAAATCACCGCGCCGGCCAGAAGCCGGGCGGCGAACCTGCGCGTCGAAAGACGTGTTGTCATGAAAGAGTCCTCCTTGCAAATCGTGGGCGTGAGGCCTCCCCCGACACCACGAATTGCTCGTGTGCCTCAGTCGGCCGAATCGTCGCTTTGCGTGTTCGGCGACTTGTAAAAATAGTAGGCGTCGGTCTTTACATGGTCAATGAACGTTTCGCTTCTTCCTAGGGACACTCCTGAGTTCGCATTAGGGGGGCGTTATGGGGATGTGCGCCGGTTCGGCACAATTGAAGCGTCACGGCGATACGCGAACGTTTGATGCACATGCGATCGTCATCGATGAAGGGGACTCCACCGACTCGCTTTATGTGGTTCTCTCGGGCCGATTGGTCGTTTATTCGAATTCCGATTCCGGCCACGAAGTCGTGTTGGCCGAATACGGTGCCGGCGAGTATTTCGGTGAGTTGGCGCTCGGTGGCGAACGCCGCCCGGCCTCGGTGAGGGCGGTGGAAACCAGCACCTGTTGCATCGCCCAGGGCCTGCAGCTCAGAGCGCTGCTCGACGAACGGCCCGGCCTGGCGACCCACCTCACGCAGCAAGACCCTGCCGACCGCATCGCCTCCTCAAGCGAGATGGTCAACCGCCTGCTGAAGGAACTGATGGCCGGCGGTTATGTGGCGCTGCGCGACGGGCGCTATGTGATCTGCCGCAAGTTGCCGCTGCACTGGTAGCCGCCTGGAGCGCACCGCCGCTGGGGAAACACCGGCACGAAGGCTCCCGCCGGCACTGCAGAATGCGCCGCAGCGTGTGGTGGATCGAAAGGGTCTGGATGTCGAACGAGAAACAAGCTGCCGTGAAAGCGGAGGCGGTCTGGGAGAGTCGCTGCGAGCTCGGCGAGGGGACGGTATGGAACGCAGCGGACGCGTCGCTGTACTTCGTCGACATCAAGGGGCGCGAAGTGCTGGCCTATACGCCGGCCACGGCTGCGCAGCGGCGCTGGCTCATGCCGCAGATGATCGGGTGGGTGGTGCCGCGGGAGGGTGGTGGCTGGCTGGCAGGGTTCGAGCAGGGCGTCGCGGCGCTCACGCTGCCAGCAGAGCCAGCGGCCCAAGGCGGCGCCCCGGCCATCGAATGGCTGCACCGCCTGCATGCCGATGGCTCGCCACTCCGGCTCAACGATGCCAAGGCCGATGCCGCGGGCCGCCTCTGGTTCGGCAGCATGAACAAGCTCGACGACAGCCAGCCCGAAGGCGTTTTCTACCGCTGGGTAGCGGGCAGCGCGCCCGCGAAGGTGGACGAGGGTTACTGCGTCACCAACGGGCCCACCTTCGCCCCCGACGATCGCACGCTCTACCACACCGACAGCGCGCGGCGCTGCATCTACGCCTTCGACGTGTCGGCCGACGGCGACCTCTCGAACAAGCGGGTGTGGCTTCGCTTCGTGGGCGATGAAGGCTATCCCGACGGCATGTGCACCGATGCGGAAGGTTGCCTCTGGATTGCGCACTGGGGCGGCTCGCGGGTGACGCGGCGCGATGCGCAGGGCCGCGAGATCGCGCGCATCGACGTGCCGGCGCTGCAGGTCACCAACGTGGCCTTCGGCGGCGAATCACTGAGCGATCTCTACATCACCACGGCTCGAACCGGGCTGGGTGACGATGTGTTGGCAGCAGCGCCGTTCTCGGGCGCGCTCTTCGTTGCGCGCGGCGCCGGGCGCGGAGTGTTGCCCGGGGTCTTTGCCGGCTGAACGATTAGTCACAATTTGCCCGGCTATATTCGCCGCTCCCTGGAGGGCTGAATGGCATTCATCGATTTCTTGTGGCGCCGGCCACTGACAGCGCTGCTCGCGGTGGCGTTGGCGGCGTGCGGCAACGTGCCGCTGTTGCAGTCTGCGCCGATGCCGGCAGCACCGGCTGCGCCTTCCTATCCGGCGCCAGTATCGGTGCCTGCGCCGGTCGCGGCGCCTGAACCGCCACCGCCGCCTGCCGCCAGCGAACCCGCGCCGCCGCCGGCGCAGGTCGAAAGCCCCGGTGTCGCCGCCCGCTTCCCCGAGCCTGCCGTCACGTACCGCACCCCGGCCTTCGCGCCCGGCCACGACGCCTTCACCAGCAACGCCGAGCTGCACGACGCCATGCGCGCGCTGGTCTACGACGGCGGCGCCAAAGAAGGCGCGTTGACCATCAAGCTGCTGCCACTCGGCAGTTCGCAAACTGGTGGTCGGCTCGAAGCGCTGTTCTTCACGCGCGATGCCGATGCCGCCATGGCACTGCCGATGCGCACCCCGCGGCCGACGGTGCTGCTGGTCGGCCAGCAGCATGGCGACGAGCCGGCCGGCAGCGAGGCGTTGCTGGTCATCGCGCAGGAGCTGGCGCAGGGCAAACTGCAGGCGGTGCTCGACCGCATCAACGTGATCATCCTGCCGCGCGCCAACCCCGACGGTGCGGCGGCGGGCCGGCGCGCCACCGCGAGCGGCATCGATGCCAACCGCGACCACCTGCTGCTGCGCACGCCCGAGGCGCAGGCGCAGGCACAACTGGTGCGCGAGTTCGCGCCGGTGGTGGTGGTCGATGCGCACGAGTACACGGCCATCGGCCGCTATGTGCAGAAGTTCGGCGCGGTGCAGCGCTATGACGCGCTGGTGCAGTACGCGATGACGGCCAACCTGCCCGAGTTCGTCACCAAGGCATCGGAAGAATGGTTTCGCAGGCCCATGCTGGCGCGCTTCAAGACCGAAGGCATCGCCAGCCAGTGGTACTACACCACGTCATCCGATGTAGACGACAAGAAGATCTCGATGGGCGGCGTGCAGCCCGACACCGGCCGCAACGTGAACGGCCTGACCAATGCCGTCAGCATACTGATCGAAACCCGCGGCGGCGGCATCGGCCGGCTGCACTTGAAGCGCCGCGTCTACACCCACGTGACGGCCATCACCAGCGTGCTCGAGAATGCAGCGCAGCGCGCGCCCGATCTGGTCAAGCTGCGCCAGTTCGTCGATGCGGATGTGGCGGCCAAGGCCTGCCAGGGCGAGGTGGTCGTCGAGGCCGAGGCCACGCCCAGCGAGTATTCGCTGACCATGCTCGACCCGACCACCGGCGCCGACAAGACCGTCAACGTTTCGTGGGATTCAGCCCTCGCGCTCAACCCGCTCAAGCTCCGCGCGCGGCCCTGCGGCTACTGGCTGGGCGCCGACCAGACCGATGCGGTGATGCGCCTGCGCGCGCTCGGCGTGCAGGTGCGGCGGGCCGACGAGCCCGGCTCGCTGCGCGGCGAAACCTACCGCGAGACCTCGCGCGCCACCGGCGTGCGCAGCGATGTGCTCGGCAGCATCGCCGATGCGGGTGGCGTGGTGCTCGTCAAGGTCGATCTGGTGCCCGCGCTGCTCGATGTGCCGACCGGCAGCTACTACGTGCCGCTCGACCAGCCGCTCGCCAACCTTGTGCTCGCCGCGATGGAGCCCGACACGCAGAACAGCTTCTTCGCCAACCGCATCGTCACCGGTATCGCGGTGCAGGCGCGGGTGTTGCAGCGGCCGGAGGTGCGGATGACGACGCTGCCCTGACTGCTCTGTCGTGAACCTCTTTCGGTAAGGTTCCCGCGCCGGCTCCGACGAACAGGCAGCGATGACGTTGCCGCAGCGGCATACGATGCGCTGCCACCCGAAGGAGAAGCGTCATGGACACGCTGAAAGCGCCTGTTCCGATAGCAGAGCCCCGCCGCGAGCCACCCGGCGAAGGCGCCACACCACCGCTCACGCGGCAGCAGGAGCGCCGCGTCTACCGCCACCGCCTGCCGGTGCGGGTGATGCACTGGATCAACGTGATCTGCCTGACGCTGCTGTTGATGAGCGGCCTCAACATCTTCAACGCGCACCCCAACCTCTACTGGGGCCGCGACTCGAACTTCGGCCATGCGTGGCTCTCGATCACCGCGCTCAAGTCGCCGAACGGCCCTGTCGGCATCACGCGCGTCGCCGGCCAGCAGTTCGACACCAACGGCGTGCTCGGCGCCTCCAAATCAGGCGCGCAGGGTGAATGGCTGGTGCGGGCCTTCCCGTCGTGGGCCACGGTGCCTGGCCGGCAATGGCTCTCGATGGCGCGGCTCTGGCACTTCTTCTTTGCCTGGCTGTTCGTCATCAACGGCATCGCCTATTTGGCCTATGCCATCTTCAGCGGCCACCTGCGGCGTGACCTGCTGCCGACCGTCGGTGAACTGCGCCGCATCGGCAGCTCGATCAAGGACCACCTGCTGTTCCGCCACCCGACCGGCGAGGCGGCCAAGCGCTACAACGTCTTGCAGAACCTGGCGTATCTCACGGTGATCTTCGGCCTGCTGCCGCTCGTGATCCTGGCCGGCATGGCGATGTCGCCGCGGCTCGATGCCGTCTTCACCGGCTGGGTCGACCTGCTGGGCGGGCGGCAATCGGCGCGCTCGCTGCATTTTCTGGCGGCCCTCGGCCTGGTGATGTTCGTCATCATCCACGTGGGCGAAGTCATCATCAGCGGCGTGTGGAATCAACTGAGGTCGATGATCACTGGCTGGTACACGCTGCCTGCCGACAAACACGGGAGGCCGTCATGAGCGCACGAACCGTTGAGCCGAGGAGCGTTATCGAGCGCGAACCCAAGCGCGCCGCCAAGACCAAGGGCAAGAAGATCGCCAGCGGCCATCTTCGTGGCCGCAGCGCCGACAAACCCAACCGCCGGCACCTGTTGCGCGGCGCGGTGGCCACACTCGGTGCGGCGATGCTGACCGGCTGCGACAAGATCTCCGAAAACCCCGGCTTCGCCAACGTGCTCAAGAGCGCCGAAAGCCTGAGCCACTCCGCCCACCGCGTCGTCGCCGGCCGCCGCGCCATGGCGCAGGAGTTCACCGAGGCCGACATCGCGCCCAAGTTCAAAGGCAACGGCACTTTGGTGCCCATGGACGCCGACTACCGCGCGATGATGCAGAACGGCTTCGCCGACTGGAAACTGCAGATCGGCGGCCTGGTCGAAAAGCCGCTGGCGTTCTCACTCGCCGAACTGCGCGCCATGCCCTCGCGAACGCAAATCACGCGGCACGATTGCGTCGAAGGCTGGAGCGCCATCGGCAAGTGGAAGGGCGTGCCGTTGGCGCACTTGCTGGAGCAAGCCAAGCCGCTGGCGTCGGCGAAGTTCGTGGTCTTCCGCTGCGCCGATTCGATGGACGAAGCCTCCACCGCCACCCTCGACACGCGCTACTACGAAAGCGTCGACCTCGACGACGCCTACCACGCCCAGACCGTGCTCGCCTACGAACTCAACGACAAGCCGCTGCCCGTCACCAACGGCGCCCCGCTGCGCGCCCGCATCGAACGCCAGCTCGGCTACAAGCAGGCCAAGTACCTGATGCGCATCGAACTGGTCGAAAGCTTCGACAAGATTCGCGGCGGCAATGGCGGGTATTGGGAGGACGAGGGGTATGACTGGTATGCGGGGATTTGAGGTGGCGAGCGGAGGAGCGGGGATGATCACAGCCGAGCAAGGCTTGCGTGAGTTGGGCATTGCCCGCCTTGTCGCGCAGGTGCAAGCCATCGTCGAGGAGTCGGGCAACCCGGAAGGCTTCGACGCCGCCGGGTGGATCGCGGGCTGGCTGGAGCGCCCCTTGCCGGCACTCGGCGGTCACAAGCCGGCCGAGTTCATGGACACGGCCGAGGGGCAGGCGATGGTCGCCAACATGCTGGAGCGCGCGTGGTCCGGGGCGTATTCGTGACGGCAGCCGGCTGCACACGGAAATCAAGAAGCGACTCTCGCCCAAGCTGAGGGCTTGGGTCGACGCTGGAGCTAAACGGCGGCCCTACTGCGAAGATACGGCCAACACAGCCTTGGGATTTGTGCGAGCGATGGCCAGAAGCGTTCGTGCCGCACCGCTCGGCTGCTTTCGGCCCTGTTCCCACCCTTGCAGGGTGCGTACAGAAACACCGAGCAGGCTGGCAAACTGTGACTGAGACAAGCCGGTAGCTTCGCGCGCTTCCGTCGCCGTGGACATCACCACCTTTCCTTTGCCTGCCTTCATGTCTTTGATCGACTGAAGGATTTCGGCGCCGATATCTCGGTTGGCCTCGAAGGCAGCGATCTCCGAAGGATTGAGTTTTTTAGATTTCGAGGGCACGACGAATCTCCTTGAGTGTGGCGGGAGAGATGTTTTCGGATTCGGATTTGGCGTACATGGTGAGCAAGTAAACCTCTCCGGCTTCATTTCGAACGAGGTAGATGACTCGCACCCCGCCAGACTTGCCCGTTCCCTCACGCGCCCAACGCACCTTGCGGACGCCGCCGGACCCACGGATCACCGAGCCGGCGTCGGGGCTGGCCGCTATGAACGAAGCGAATTCGGCTCGTTCATCTTCGTCCCAGTAACGAGGCCAGACCCTTTGGAAGATCGGGCTTTCGACGACTGTCAGCATACGCAAACTATACGCCTAAGGCGCAGTTCCGTCAACGAATGGTTGGGCGTCCCCGTACTACAGCGCGATACCATCGCTCTGGGCGCAGAGTGCGACGCGCTCGTAGATGGCTTCGTTTGTTTCCTTGTGACCCGCAAGGGTGAAATAGAAGTTTCCTTGCGTCTGCTTCTTGAAGACTACCCACTCTCCAGTCATTGAACGCGATTCGACCTTTTCTTGGAACGCGTCGATGACCGTCGCGTGAACATAGGCTCCCGCAAACGCGTGATCGACGGTGCCCGCTTGGCTGCTGGCGACGGCCTTGTTCCACGTCTTGCGACGATGCTCTTTGGCCTTCGGCTTCTTGCTGGATGCGAAATTCGAAAGGTTCTGCACCAGAAACCGAGGGTCTGTGAAGTGCTTCTTGTGCAGACCGATCGAGGGAGGATGGTTGAAGGGAGACGCGTCTGGTGTCGCTCCCGGAGCGAGCAGGCCCTCCAGGACTTTGAGCTCGTCAGTGACATTGAAGATGGAGAAGAGGCGGGTGAGCTCGCTCTCCCGAAGTTGAGCGAGGAGCACCGAGCCGATGCGAGATAGGTCGAGTCCATAGAACGCAACGGAGTGGCTGGCCCACGCCACGAGTTCAGTCCGTGGAGGAAGGTCAGACACGACTTGAGGCGCCTAATGAGACTGTGGTGGAGAACGTGGTCATTTGCTCGGTTTCTCACGTTTCGGTGAGTAGTTCTTATGGGCTACTTCTTCGAATTTGACCGAGAAGTCGTGAATTTGATCGAAGAGTTGTTGATCGCCCAACGCCTTTGCGGCCATTCCAAAGGCGAGAATGCTCCGGTAGTAGTAGTTCCAGAGATCCATGCGGTACTCAGTGTGACGACGCGTGCCCAACATGCCCTCGACGTGGAAGTGCGGAGGGTTCCCGCCGTACATGTCCATGATTTGCGGCGAAGCTGCGTGGACGAAGCCGGAGTAGGTCTTTGTCAGTGTCTTCGAAAGCGCGATTGCGCGACTCGGGTCTAGGTCTGAGCCTTCCTTGTTCGCGATGTAGGCTTGGATCTTTGACCTGCGCACCGTCGGGCGCTTCTGCGTGGATTCGAAAGGGTTATCCGTATCGAACTCCTCTTCATAGAAAGCGGTGAGGAACAGCTTGTGCAGGGGTGTCACATCATTGAAGATTAGGCCGTAGGCTAGGAAGGTGATGTCTTCGTGAATTTCGTGAATAACCCGCTGCAATACCCCTTGTTCTTGCGTAAAACCATGTTGCATCAGTATCGTCGCCGCCCGCAGTGTCGTCACGACACGCGCTAGCTTCTGAACGAGGGCTTGCTCTGGAAGTTGCTCGACGTACCTGAACACGAAGGATGTCTTGTAGGGCACTTCGTGGGGCGGTGGTACTCGTGCGGCAAGCGCGTGAACCGTGCGCTGCATGTTTGCCAGCGCCGACTCGTACAACTTTTCTCTTGGCATGTCTAAAACCAAACGTTCGAGCCAAGCCGGCGAGGACGACAGGGAGCCGGGACTAGGCTAGTGAAAATGTCCTGCGTACCAGCAGCCCAGGCCTAGTGGCCTGCCGTTGGAGATACGCTTGAGCGATGGATCGCAAAAATAACTATTGACCGAATTGGTGCGACAAGGGCGTAGCACCTGGCACGTCCGCTTGAAGGGTCAACCGGCACTCTTGACAAGTGGCGTCGCGTGCAATTGAAGGCCAAGAGCGCTGACCACTCGAAGAATGGTCGCGAACTCGGGATTCTCGGATGGCGATAGCGCCTTGTAGGGGCTCTCCCTTCCAAGACCCATCTCGCGTGCGAGCCGCGACATGCCCTTGGCGCGAGCGATATCACGCAGCGCTGCTGTGAAAAGAGACGCATCGCCTTCTTCCAATGCTGCATCGAGGTAGGCGGCCATGTCTTCATCGGATTGGAGATATTCAGCCGGATCCCAGATACGAGTCGTCGTCTTGGTCATCTCTTTACTCCGCGTAGTTGCGCGCCAGGGTAATTGCCTGCTGCCGGTCGGAGACAAGCCATTCGGCGGTGGGCCCATTCACCGCCGCTTCGAGCCCCCTAGGATGCTCCCCAACACCCCCCGGATGATCTCCCGCCCCACGCTGGACCCGATGCTGCGCATCGCCGATCTCGCGGCCGCTTCGGCAAGCCCTTCATGCTTGCCCCCGCGCGGGCCGGTGCTGCCGAAGAGCACGTCTTTCAATCCGCCAAGCAATCCGCCGCCATCGGCCGCGGGCGGCGCCGCGGTGCCGGCCGTTCCGGTGGGGAAGGGTGCGGGGGCGTTGCTGGTCGATGGACCGTTCGATGGCGACGGTGCCGGCGTGGGTGAAGCCGAAGCCGAAGCCGGGCTCGCCGCCGCCCGGCCCTTGATCTTCTCGTAAGCCGACTCCCGATCCACGGCCTTCTCGTAAACGCCAGCGACGAGCGAGCCTGCAATCAAGGCTTTGCGTTGCTCCGCCGTGATCGGCCCGATCTGGCTGCCGGGCGGGATCACGAACACGCGTTGCGTGACGCTCGGCCGCCCCTTCTCGTCCAGCATGCTTACCAACGCCTCGCCGACCGCCAGCTCGGTGATCGCGGTTTCGATGTCGAGCCCCGGGTTCGCGCGCATGGTGCTCGCCGCC
>JAMFRW010000242.1 GCA_026224975.1 Rhodoferax sp.
AGCTGGCCGTCTGGGGCAACCACTCGCCGACCATGTACGCCGACTACCGCTTCGCCACCATCGGCGGCGCGAGTGTCAAGGACATGATCAACGACCAGGTCTGGAACGCCGACACCTTCCTGCCCACCGTCGGCAAGCGCGGCGCGGCCATCATCGCGGCACGTGGCGTCTCATCGGCCGCATTGGCTGCCAACGCCGCCATCGATCACATGCGCGATTGGGCCCTCGGCACCAACGGCAAGTGGGTGACGATGGGCGTGCCGTCGGATGGCCAGTACGGCATTCCGAAAGACGTGATGTTCGGCTTCCCGGTCACCACCGAAAACGGCGAATACAAGGTCGTCGATGGCTTGGCGATCGATGCCTTCAGCCAGGAGCGCATCAATGTGACGCTCGCCGAGCTGCAAGGCGAACAAGACGGCGTGAAGCACCTGCTGTAAAGCTCGGCCCGGCGCGTGGAGACCGACAACGTGAGGGCTTCTAAGCCATGACGACGACGCCCACCACGCCCCGGGCCAGCCACCCGCGCGAGGCGCTCTTCGACAGCGCCGTCGCCGCGCCCGACCTGCCGGTGTGCGACCACTATGCCGGCGTCGAAATCCGCATGCGCAAGAGCCTCGCGCTGCAGGCCGAACTCGGGCCCGTGTTCGACGTGACGCTCGATTGCGAGGACGGCGCGCCCATCGGCGGCGAGGCCGAACATGCGCACCTGGTGGCCGAGATGCTGATGTCGCCGGCCAATGTTCACGGCCGGGTCGGCGCGCGCGTTCACCCCGTCGATCACCCGTCGTTCGCGCAGGATGTGCAGACGCTCGTAGCCCGCGCCGGCAGCCGGCTTGCCTACCTCATGGTACCCAAACCGCAGGATGCAGCCGACGTGGACCGCGCCTGCGCCGAGATCGACCATGCGATCCGCGTGCATGGCGGCGGGCGGCACTTTCCGGTGCATGTGCTGATCGAGACTTTGGGCGCGCTGCGCGAAGTCGACCGCATCGCGGCGCATCCGCGCGTCGAGTCGCTCTCGTTCGGGCTGATGGATTTTGTCTCGGCGCATCGCGGCGCGATCCCGGCGGCCGGCATGAGCGTCGAAGGCCAGTTCACGCACCCTCTCGTGCTGCGAGCCAAGCTCGAAATCGCCGCCGCCTGCCACGGCCGCGCCAAGACGCCGTCGCACTGTGTGGTGACCGAGTTTTCGGATCTCGATGCCGTGGCGGACGCGGCCACTCGGGCTTCGCGCGAGCTGGGCTACACCCGCATGTGGAGCATCCACCCGAACCAGATCCGCCCGATCGTCGAGGCCTTTGCGCCGAGCGCCGCCGAGGTGGACCAGGCGATCGAGATCATCCTCGCCGCGCAGGACGCGCAGTGGGCGCCCATTCGCCACCGCGACACGCTGCACGACCGCGCCAGCTACCGCTACTTCTGGCAGGTGCTGGAGCGCGCGCACCGCACCGGGCAGCCGCTGCCGGCCGAGGTGCGGCTGCGGTTTTTTGCGCCCACCGCCTCTGCCTGATTTTTCCGGTCGTGGTTCTCGGCTCGAGCCGCGCTTTACGCGGCCGCGGGCGCATCCCGATACAGAGCGCCTCGCCGGGCGCCGACAATCCCAGCTTCCTTGTGACCCCTACCACCCTCATGACATCGATTCGTTCCGCGGCTCGCCGCCCTGCATTTGCCCTGCTCGCCGCCGGCGCGCTGTGTTCCCTGATCTGCGTTTCGGCCACCGCAGCGGATGACAAACCCGCGGCCAAACCGGCCTCCGCTGCTGCGGCGAAGCCGAAGGCCACCGCCAAACCCACCGCCGCGGCCAAGAAGGCGCCGCCCGCCAAAGGCCCGGTCGAAGTGGTGCCGTTCGCCGCCACGCCGGAGCAGATGCAAGCCGCCGAGCGCGTCTACTACGGCATCTACGACTGCGAGTTCAAGCAGACCATCAACATCGTCGCCAACGCCAAGTACGCCGGTTATGTCGATGTGAAGCACGGCAAGGCCGACTACGTGATGAAGCCGGTGCTGTCGTCCACCGGCGCGATCCGCCTGGAAGACATCCGCGGCGAGACCTTGATGGTGCAGATCTCGAGCAAGTCGATGCTGCTGAACGTAAAAACCGCGCAGCGCCTGGTCGACGATTGCATCAGTCCCAAGCAGCGCGAGTTGGTCGAAGCCGCCAGACAGGCCAAGATCGCCGAAGCGGCGGCCGCAGCAGCCAGCGCCGCAGCACCGGCAACACCTGCTTCGGCGCCTGCCGAAGCCGCCTCACAGGCCAAGTGAGCACGCCGCGCGGGCGAGCATGCAAGCCAGATGCTCGCCCGCGTAAAGACCGGTAAGGCCCATGCCTCACAGCAGGGTTTTCCTTGAGTACGCACGATCTAGTATGTACAATGCTTGCATACTTTTCGGGAGTTCGCCATGGAAGCCACTGTTGCCGAACGCGGACAGATCACGCTGCCCAAAGCGGTGCGTGATGCACTCGGTTTGACCAAGGGCACGCAGCTCACGGTCGAGCTCGATGGCGGCCGCATCATCCTGCGCAAGAACGTGGACGACGCGATTTCGCGGGCGCGCGGCAAGTTCAAGTTGCCGCCCGGCGTGACCACCGACGACATCATGCGCGAGTTGCGTGGCCGCGCGCCGGGCGATCCGGTCGAGGTCTGATGATCGCGGTCGATTCCTCCGTGCTGATCGACCTACTCGGCGAAGACAGCCGCGCCGCCGCGGCCGAGGCCTGCCTGCGGCTGGCGCTAGGCGAAGGCCGCGTGGTCGTCTGCGAGGTCGTCGTCAGCGAGGTGACGGCCGGCCTCGGCCAAGGCGCCGACGTGATGGACACGCTCGAAGACATGGGCCTGCACTTTTCCGCCGTCGAGCAACGCGCCGCGGTGCGTGCCGGCGAGATGCAGCGCCGCTACAACGAACGTTCGCGGGGCCGGCCAGTCAGCGCAAGTTCAACCGCAACCACGACCGCAGCCAACGCGGCCGCCCGCCGGACCATCCCGGATTTCATCGTCGGGGCACATGCCTTGCTTCAATGCAGCGCCTTGATCACGCGCGACGCCGGGTTCTTCCGTGACTACTTCAAGGGCCTGAAGGTCATCGTGCCGAAAGCGGCGTGACTTGCGAGCCCTCCTTCACCCACCCTTTTCATCCTCAGAGGAGTTCCCCATGCTCGTAGCCTACCGCCAACACGTTGCCGAACGCGCCGCCCTCGGCATCCCGCCGCTGCCCCTCTCCGCCACCCAGACCGCCGAGCTGATCGAGCTGCTCAAGGCGCCGCCCGCCGGTGAAGAAGCCACCCTCGTCGAGCTGATCACCCACCGCGTGCCGGCCGGCGTGGACGATGCCGCCAAGGTCAAGGCCAGCTACCTGGCGGCTGTGGCCCACGGCACGGAAAAGTGCCCGCTGATCTCGCGTGAAAAGGCCACCGAGTTGCTGGGCACCATGCTCGGCGGCTACAACATCAGCCCGATGATCGACCTGCTGGACGACAGCAGCCCGTCGGTAGCCGAGGCCGCTGCCGCTGGCTTGAAGAAAACCCTGCTGATGTTCGACCAGTTCCATGACGTGCAGGAAAAGGCTGAAAAGGGCAATACCTACGCCAAGTCGGTGTTGCAAAGCTGGGCCGACGCAGAGTGGTTCACCAGCCGCCCCGAAGTGCCGAAAAGCATCACCGTCAGCATCTTCAAGGTGGCCGGCGAAATCAACACTGACGATTTGTCGCCCGCACCCGATGCGACCACGCGTCCCGACATCCCGGTGCATGCGCTCGCGATGCACAAGAATGCGCGCCCCGGCATCGTGCCCGAGGAAGACGGCAAGCGCGGCCCGGTCAAGTTCATTGAAGAACTCAAGGCCAAGGGCAACCTCGTGGCCTACGTCGGCGACGTGGTCGGCACCGGTTCCTCGCGCAAGTCGGCGACCAATTCCGTGCTGTGGTGG
>JAMFRW010000243.1 GCA_026224975.1 Rhodoferax sp.
CCCAACGAGAAGTGGCTCACCGACATCACGGAGTTTCAGATTCCAGCGGGCAAGGTGTATCTGTCTCCGATGGTCGACTGCTTCGATGGCCTCGTTGTGAGTTGGTCCATCGGCACGCGTCCGGATGCCCAGCTTGTGAACACCATGTTGGATGCGGCTGTCGAGGCGGTGGTCGACAGCACGACTCGACCGATAGTTCACTCCGATAGTAAGAATGTCTGGCCAGTTCCATGCGGTCTGACCCTCACAGCGATGGACCTATCGGTGGCTGGTGCCGTGATGTGTTCCAGGTAGCCTGACCCACACTCCGATCGACCAATATACGTGTCCTTCCCCGGACCTGTCGGCCGCCTGGAACTCCTTACGGCGAGGCTTGCCTCGCCGATGCGTGTGACCCAAGAAGGGCCAGACGTCTTGTCACTTTACTGTCCTGTCCAAGCACCCGGTCCCGGCAAAGCCGATCACGTCATGGTTTCACCTGGAGGACTGTTATGGACAACGATCAAGAGGTGCCGAATCGCATAGTCGTCGGCGGCGTCGACACGCACAAGGATCTTCATGTGGCCGCGGTGGTCGACGAAGTCGATCGCGTCCTGGGTTGCCAAAGCTTCGCGACCACGCGGCACGGCTACAAGCAGATGCTGGCCTGGATGCGCGGCTTCGGCCAGTTGAAGCGCTTGGGAGTCGAATGCACCGGGAGCTATGGCGCCGGCCTGCTGCGGTACATGCAGAACGCCGGCATCGAAGTGCTGGAAGTGACGACGCCGGACAAGAGCGATCGTCGCAAGCGGGGCAAGGACGATGACCTCGACGCGCAGAACGCCGCTCATGCAGCCTTCGCCGGCCGGCGCACGGTGACGCCCAAGAGTCGCGACGGAATGATCGAATCGCTTCGCGTACTCAAGGTCTGTCGCAAGACCGCCGTCGCGGCGCGGCGCGTCGCACTTCAGCTCATCCACAACACCATTGTGTGTGCGCCTGACGAACTGCGGGACCTGCTGCGCAACATGACGCGCATGCAACTCATCCGCACCCTGGCCGCCTGGCGGCCGGATCTGTCGGACTACCGCAACCTGGCGTCAGCGTACCGAATTGCGCTGAAGTCGCTGGGTCGGCGGTACCTCGAACTCCATGATGAGATCGCGGACCTCGATGCCATGATCGGCGCCATCGTCGACGAGCTCGCCCCGACGCTGGTGGCTCGAAACTCGATCGGACACGAGTCGGCCGCGCAACTGCTGTTGACCGCGGGCGACAACTCGGAGCGTGTGCACTCGGAGGCGAGCTTCGCAGCGCTGTGCGGCGTCAGCCCGGTCCCGGCATCGTCGGGCAAGGTCACGCGCCACCGCTTGAACCGTGGTGGAGATCGCGCTGCCAACAGCGCCCTTCACATCATTGCGATCGGCCGCCTGCGAACCGATCCGAGGACCAAGGCCTACGTGCAAAAGCGGATCACCGAAGGACATTCCAAGCTCGAAGCCATCCGCTGCCTCAAGCGTTACATCGCACGCGAGGTATTCACCCTGATCAGCCAGCATCGGCGCGAGGTCGCCAAGGTCCAGATTGTGAATTGACGTCGACGTCCGGCTGGGTGCTGGGCGGCGGCCCTAGGCCGGGGGTCTGGGGCAGCGCCCCAGGAAAGGGGCCGTACAGGGCCCGCAGCAGAGCCTTGGCGAAGCCAGGCGGGCGTGAGCCTGGCCAAGCAGCGCAGCGATGCCGATTCGTGAACCAGGTTCGGCCGCGGGAACCGACCGCCGCACCCCTCTGCGCATCCTGCGCGCCATGGATGCAAAGGGCTTCGAATCACTGGCTTACGGCCATTTCGTCGCAGTTCCAACGGGAGGCAACTTTAGCGAAGGAAGGAGTTGACAAACAGAAGGGCGTCCGCGGCGCTCACTATCGCTGGCCCGGTTGGCTGGCGCGGATGGGCGATGCGAGGCTGACTCGCTCGATGTCGCGCAAAGGGTGCTCGCCTGACAATGCGGCATGCGAGGGCTTCTTCGGCCGGCTGAAGACGGAGCTGTTCTATCCTCGGAAGTGGCAGGCCTTCACCATCGAGCAGTTCATTCAGGAGCTCGATTCCTACATCCGGTGGTACAACGAGAAGCGAATCAAGGTATCTCTCGGCTCTCTCAGTCCGTTCGAATACCGTGAGAGCCTCGGCATGGCGGCATAACCCAGTCCAAGATTTTGGCCGCACCCCCGGCGCGGCGTTTTTCGCGGCACTCGTCAACGCGATGTAGCCCTTCTTGTCCACGCCCAACGGCAGCTCCTTGGGCACGCCCATGACGGTCTGCGTCTTGAACACGGTGCCCGGCGCCAGGTCGAAGAACGGGAACTCCGGCTCGGTGCAACCCATGCACGGCATGCCAGCGCGCGTCTTCGACGATTGCCGGTTCCACAGGATGCGGTTGCAGGGCGAATGCGTCATCGGCCCGCGGCAGCCCAGGTCATAGAACAGGCAGCCCTTGCGCTGTCCGGCCTCGGTTGCGGAAACCTTGTACGCAAAGTGCACATTGCGTGTGCAGCCGGTCTGGGTGAAGCTCTGGAAGAAGGTCTTGGGGCGCTGGAATTCATCGAGGCTGATGTCGCCCGCGCGGCCGGTGGCCACGGCCACGACGATCTGGGTGATCCAGTCGGGGTGGGCCGGGCAGCCGGGGATGTTGATGACAGGCAGGCCCGACTGCGATTCGAAACTGTCGCCAAGGTAGCCGCCCCTGGCGCGCTTGAGGAACTGCAGCCCGCGTGATTCGCTCGGGTTGGGCGCCATGGCCGGGATGCCGCCCCAGGTGGCGCAATCGCCGATGGCGACCACGAAACGCGCCACCTTCGACAGATCCTTCACCCACTCCTGCATCGCCCGGCCGGCGAAGCGGTTCCACATGCCGGTGCCGTTGGACGCGGTGACCACCGAGCCTTCGAAGACGAAGATGTCGAGCGGGGTCGCGCCCGAGACGCAATCGCGCAGCAGTTGCTGCAGGTTGTTGCCGAGTTCGATGCCCAGCGACGGGTGCCAGAGGATGTTGATGCCGAAATCGGTGACCAGATCACACGCGCTCGGCTCCTCGGCATTGAGGAACGACATGGTGTTGCCGGAGCACGCACCGCCTTGCAGCCACAGAAGATTCGCCATGAGTTATTTGCCCCGTTCGACATAACGATTGTCTTGCACGGCCTTGCATGTGACGTGCCAGTGTGGCGTGGCTTCGGGTATCTCCTGAGTTCACCGGGAGTCGTGTTCGAACGCGTGCCTATGGGTGCACTCGAAGTGCTTGCAAACCATGTTGTCGTTTCGTCGAAATGCAAACCAACTTGGCAGGCGCCGGCTCGTCGGGAACCAGCGCGTCACGCGGTCTCGGCGTCGTCCCGACGGTTGATGCCGTAGCGCTTGAGCTTGTTGCTCAGGCCCACGCGGGAGAGGCCGAGTTCATCGGCCGCGCGGGTGTGGTTGCCGCGGTGGCGCTCCATCGCCGCGCGCACGAGAGAGACCTCGAGCTGCTCGACGCGATCCTTCAGCGTTCGCCCATCGAACGCCGTGCCCTGCGGCGGGCCGCGATCGACCGATGGCCGAGCCCGCGCGATCTCGGCCGAGAGATGCTGCATGGTGATGAACTCGCCGTTCTGCACGGTCGCCACGGTGCGACGGATCTCGTTTTCCAACTCGCGAACATTGCCGGGGAATGCGTAGGCGCGGAGCTTTTGCTGCGCCTGCAGCGCCACGCCGGGGATCTTGCGGTTGAAGACCTCGCCGTACTTCTTGATGAGGTAGTCGGTGAGCACCAGAATGTCTTCGGGCCGGTCGCGCAGCGGCGGGATGGAGATTTCGAAGCCTTTGAGCCGGTAGTACAGATCGCGCCTGAACCGGCCTTCGTCGACCAACTGCTGGATCGGCCGGTTGCTGGCGGCGATGATGCGCAAGTTGGTCTGCCGGGTGCGGTCGCTGCCGATGGGCTTGACCTCGCCGTCCTGCAAGAAGCGCAGCAGGCTCACCTGCACGGCGGGTGAGATGTCGGAGATCTCGTCGAGAAACACCGTGCCGTTGTCGGCCGCGGCGAAGAGGCCCAAGCGGTCGCTGATGGCGCCGGTGAAAGCGCCGCGCTTGTGGCCGAAGAGTTCCGAGAGCAGCAGGTCTTCGGGAATGGCGCTGCAGTTCTGCGCCAGGAAGAGCTGCTGGTGGCGGTCGCTGAACAGGTGGATCGCCTTGGCCAGCAACTCCTTGCCGGTGCCGGTTTCGCCGACGATCAGCACCGGCAGGTCGGTGCCGGCGGCCTTGCGCGCGGTGTTGCACACCTCGGCCATCTTGTCGCTCGCGACGACGAGCTTGTCGAACTGGTAGGTTTCCTGCAGCGCGCGCGTCATCGTCTCGTTCTCGTTGCGGATGACGGTGTCGGCGAACTTCAGCTCCCGGCTCAGGTAGCGATGAATGCGCGAGAGCTCGCGGCTCTCCAGCGCGCGCTTCAGCACCAGTCCGAGTTGCTCCGGCTCGAAGGGCGGCGTGAGCACCTGGTAGACCGCCGCGTCGTTGATGGCCCGCACCACCTCGTCGCGGCGGGCGTTCTGCAGGTTGAGCACCCGCACGGTGTGGGGGTGGGCCACGCGCATCTTCTGCAGCAGGTCGACACCGCGCCCGTCGGCCAGTGGCTGCTCGCACACCAGCACATCGGGCGTGTGCTGGCGCATCAGCTTTTCGACTTCGGCTGCGCTGCCCAGGCAGTGCACTGAGTATTGGCGGCGCAGGTGGCGGTGCAGGGCGGGGTCGGCCAGCACGCCGGTGCCCACCAGCACAACGCGAAACTCGGGCGCTGATGACATGACAACTTTCTATGCCGTGTGGATAGAAAATTATCGGCGCTCGCGCCGGGTGGCGACCAGCCCGGGTTCGCCCGCAGTCAGTCTATGGAAGCCGCCTGCTTGCCGTTGGCGAAGTGCAGCGTCATCGCCCGCTGCACGCGGTCGGCATCACGCGCCTTGATGCCGGCCATGATGTGGCGGTGCTCTTCGAGCGAGGCTTCGAGCCGGCCTTGCTTGAAGAGCGAATGCAGCCGGTTGAGCTTCATCACCTTGCGCAGGTCGTTCACCAACTGGTTGCGCCAGCGGTTGTCGGCGATCTCGAGCAGGCGGTGGTGAAAACGCTCATTGGCGGCGAAAAAGCGGTCGCGGTCGGCGATGTGCGCTTCCAGCTCGGCGTGCAGCGCTTCCAGCTCCTGGATCTGCGCGGGCGTGGCGGTTTGCGAGACCACCACCGCCGCATCACTCTCCAGCAGCGCCAGCAGGTGATAGACCTCGGCCAGGTCACGCTCGGAGACTTCGGTGACGTAAGCGCCGCGGCGCAGCTTCATCGTCACCAGTCCTTCGGCGGCGAGCACCTTGAGCGCTTCGCGCAGCGGCGTGCGGCTGATGCCGTATTCGGCGGCGATGGCTTGTTCGTCGATCCAACTGCCGGGCCCCAGCGTGTGGGCGAGGATGCTGCTGCGCAAGCGCTCGGCCACCTGCTGGTAGAGCGCGCTGCTGGCCATGCGGCCGCCCAGCGGCACGCCGGCGGCCGCGCCCACCGGCGGCCCGGCCTTCGACGCGAGGGCCGGTGACGCCGAGGCCGGTGACGCCGACGCGGGGGGCGGTGACGCGAACGCCGTCGGCGGCGCTGCCGGCGGGGCGGAAGCCGAAGCGGCAGTGATCGTGGTGCGCGAAGCGGCCATTGGGGAGTGCTGGTTTTCCAAACTGTCGATATAATTCAATTTTGAATTATGGATGACGACGGGCGGTGCGTCCACCCTCGGCATGCAGGCTTTGAGGGAAAGTCGCTGCATTGCGTGTTGTCGTTCACCAGAACCTCCCGGAGAGCCCATGGCCAACCCTGATCTGCTCAACTCGGACTCGCTCGCCGCGTGGGCCAAATCCGCCGCCAAATCCGCCCCGGGCGGTGATGTTTCGGCGCTCGACTGGGTCACGCCCGAAGGCATCCGTGTCAAGCCGCTCTACACCGCGGCCGATGCCAAGGGACTGGAATACGCCGACACCTTGCCCGGCTTCGCGCCCTTTGTGCGCGGCCCGCAGGCCACGATGTACGCGGTGCGCCCGTGGACCATCCGCCAATACGCCGGCTTCTCCACCGCCGAAGCCTCGAACGACTTCTATCGCAAGGCCTTGGCAGCCGGCGCGCAAGGGGTGAGCGTCGCGTTCGACCTGGCCACCCACCGCGGCTACGACAGCGACCATCCGCGCGTGACCGGTGACGTGGGCAAGGCGGGCGTGGCAATCGACAGCGTCGAAGACATGAAGATCCTCTTCGGCGGCATTCCGCTCGACAAGGTGAGCGTGAGCATGACGATGAACGGCGCGGTGCTGCCGGTACTGGCCGGCTACATCGTCGCGGCCGAAGAGCAGGGCGTGTCGCAAGACAAATTGAGCGGGACCATCCAGAACGACATTCTGAAAGAGTTCATGGTCCGCAACACGTATATCTTTCCGCCCGAGCCGAGCATGCGGGCCATCGGCGACATCATCGAGTACACGGCTAAGAACATGCCGAAGTTCAACTCGATCAGCATCAGCGGCTACCACATGCAGGAGGCCGGCGCCAACCAGGCGCTCGAACTCGCCTTCACGCTGGCCGATGGCCGCGAGTATGTGAAGGCGGCGCTGAGCAAGGGGCTCGATGTGGATGAGTTCGCCGGCCGCCTGAGCTTCTTCTGGGCCATCGGCATGAACTTCTATCTGGAAGTGGCCAAGATGCGCGCGGCGCGGCTGCTGTGGTGGAAGATCATGACGGCCTTCGATGCCAAGAACCCCAAGAGCCTGATGCTGCGCACGCATTGCCAGACCTCGGGCTGGAGCCTGACCGAGCAGGACCCGTACAACAACGTCGTACGCACCACGATCGAAGCGATGGCGGCGGTCTTCGGCGGCACGCAGTCGCTGCACACCAATGCGCTCGACGAAGCCATCGCACTGCCCACCGAGTTCAGCGCCCGCATCGCCCGCAACACGCAGTTGATCATCCAGGAAGAGACCCACATCACCAACGTCGTCGACCCCTGGGCCGGCAGCTACATGATGGAGAAGCTCACGCAGGACATGGCCGATGCGGCGTGGAAGATCATCGAAGAAGTCGATGCACTCGGCGGCATGGTCAAGGCGGTGGACAGCGGCTGGGCCAAGCTCAAGATCGAAGCCAGCGCGGCCGAGAAGCAGGCCCGCATCGATTCCGGCAAGGACGTGATCGTCGGCGTCAACAAGTACAAGCTCAAGACCGAAGACGCGATCGAAACCTTGAACGTCGACGGCGCCATGGTGCGCGATGGCCAGATCGAGCGGCTGAAGCAGGTGCGGGCGACGCGCGACACGGCCGCCACGCAAGCCGCGCTCGATGCGTTGACGGCGTGCGCCGAGAGCGGCGAAGGCAACCTGCTCGACCTCAGCATCAAGGCCGTGCGCCTGCGTGCGACGGTCGGTGAAGTCTCCGATGCGCTGGAGAAAGCCTGGGGCCGCCACCGCGCCGACACGCAAAAGGTCACCGGCGTGTACGCGGCAGCCTACGACAGCGCCGAAGGCTGGGACAAGCTCAAGGCCGAGATCGCGCAGTTCGCCGAAGACGAAGGCCGCCGCCCCCGCGTGATGATCGCCAAGCTGGGGCAAGACGGCCACGATCGCGGCGCGAAGGTGGTGGCCACGGCGTTTGCCGATCTGGGTTTCGATGTGGACATGGGGCCGCTGTTTCAAACGGCCGAGGAGTGTGCGCGGCAGGCGATCGAGAACGATGTGCATGCTGTTGGCGTCTCGACTTTGGCGGCCGGCCACAAGACCCTGGTGCCCGCCATCATCCAGTCCCTCAAGGCCCAGGGCGCCGACGACATCATCGTCTTCGTCGGCGGCGTGATCCCGCGGCAGGATTACGAGATGCTCTACGAGGCGGGCGTCAAAGGCATCTACGGTCCGGGCACGCCGATTCCGGCGAGTGCGAAAGACGTGCTGGAGCAAATCCGCTCGAACGTGGCCAAGGTCTGACCGCGTCGTGGCGCTCGCTCCTGTCGATCAGGCCCTGGCGAACGGCGTGCGCGGCAGCGACCGCCGCTCGCTCGCCAAGTCGATCACGCTGCTCGAATCGACCCGGCAGGACCACCGCGCGCGTGCCGACGAGCTGCTGAACACGCTGCTGCCGGAGACGGGCAAAGGCATCCGCCTCGGCATCTCCGGCGTGCCCGGCGTCGGCAAATCGACCTTCATCGAAGCGCTCGGCCTGATGTTGATAAACAAAGGCCACCGCGTCGCCGTCCTCGCCATCGACCCATCGTCGAGCGTCTCCGGCGGCTCCATCCTGGGCGACAAGACGCGCATGGAGATGCTCTCCGTCAACCCCGCGGCCTACATACGGCCCAGCCCGGCTTCGGGCACGCTGGGCGGCGTGGCCGAGAAGACGCGCGAGGCGATGCTGGTCTGCGAAGCGGCAGGGTATGACGTGGTGATTGTCGAGACCGTCGGCGTCGGCCAATCCGAAACCGCCGTCGCCAGCATGACCGACATGTTCGTGCTGCTGCAATTGCCGAACGCCGGTGACGACTTGCAGGCCATCAAGAAAGGCGTGATGGAGCTGGCCGATCTGGTCGTCATCAACAAGGCCGACATCGACCCCGATGCTGCCACGCGTGCCGAAGCCCACATCAGCGGTTCGCTCCGCATGTTCGGCGCGCACGCCGCACCCGATCAGTGGGTCACGCGGGTGATCCAGATGAGCGCGCTCAAGAGCCTGGGCCTCGAAGGCTTCTGGCGCGCGGTCGAAGAATTCCACACCAAGCGGCGCGCCAGCGGCGAGTTCGAGGCGCGCCGCAAACAACAGTCGCTCGCGTGGATGTGGGACATCGTGCATGCACGCCTCCACGCCGATTTTCGCCGCCATGCCGCCGTGCGCGCGGCGCTCCCGCACACCTTGCGCGATGTGACCGAGGCGCGTCTCGCGCCCTCATCGGCCGCGCGCGCATTGCTCGATTTGTTCGAACAACAAGCCACTTCCTGAGAAGGACTCTTTCATGCACGACATCATCCAGCAGCTCGAAGCCAAGCGCGCCAAGGCCCGCCTCGGCGGCGGCGAGAAGCGCATCGCCGCGCAGCACGGCAAGGGCAAGCTGACGGCGCGCGAGCGCATCGACCTGCTGCTCGACGCCGACACCTTCGAAGAGTGGGACATGTTCGTCGAGCACCGCAACCACGACTTCGGCATGCAGGACAACCGGCCACCGGGCGATGGCGTGGTGACCGGCTACGGCATGATCAACGGCCGCCTGGTGTTCGTGTTCAGCCAGGACTTCACGGTCTTCGGCGGCGCGCTCTCCGAAGCGCACGCCGAGAAGATCTGCAAGATCATGGACCAGGCGATGAAGGTCGGCGCGCCGGTGATCGGACTCAACGATTCGGGCGGCGCGCGTATTCAGGAAGGTGTCGCGTCGCTTGCCGCCTATGCCGAGGTGTTTCAGCGCAACGTGCTGGCCTCGGGCGTCGTGCCGCAAATCTCCGTGGTGATGGGGCCGTGCGCCGGCGGCACCGTCTATTCGCCGGCGATGACCGATTTCATCTTCATGGTGAAA
>JAMFRW010000244.1 GCA_026224975.1 Rhodoferax sp.
CTGATTCGACGCTAAGTGCTTGATCTCGCTACTTAATTTTGGTGGGCCCTGAGTGACTCGAACACTCGACCTACGGATTAAGAGTCCGCTGCTCTACCAACTGAGCTAAGAGCCCCACATTCTTGGTGGGTTGTGCGGGATTCGAACCCACGACCTACGGATTAAAAGTCCGCTGCTCTACCAACTGAGCTAACAACCCGGCAAGCCCATGATTATAACTGGGTTGACGGGCGGGTCTGCATACCGACAAGGTGAGATTCTAGCGCAAGGTTGGCGCACACCATGCCGAAGGTCGCGGTGACTGTGACGCTCGAGCCATAACCGTGGCAATTCAGGCTGCCGTCGACCTCGCAGGCGTCGACCGGAGGTTGCACCGCTTCGCGCGAGAAGACGCAGCGCAGGCCCATGTTTCCGGTGCGCGCGGCGCCGTGATGTTTGCGCAGGCGTTGGCGCAGCGATGCGAGCAATGGGTCGTGCGTGACGAGGCCGAGGTCTTCGACTTGCACGTCCTGCGGGCGGCGCTTGCCGCCTGCGGCGCCGGCCATCACGAGCGGCGTGCCGGTGGCGAGCGCCCAGGTGGCGATGGCGGCCTTGGCGCGCACCTGGTCGCAGGCATCGATGACGGCATCGACCGGCCCCGGCAGCAGCGCGGGCCAATTGTTTTCCTCGGCAAATTCTTCGACGCAGTGGACATTGCAACCGGGGTGGATGTCGGCGATGCGTTCGCGCAAAGCCTCGGCTTTCGATTGGCCGAGCGTGGCGCCGAGTGCCTGCACCTGGCGGTTGATGTTGGATTCGGCCACGTGGTCGAGGTCGATCAAAGTCAGGCTCGCCACGCCGCTGCGCGCGAGCGCTTCCACAGCCCAGGAGCCGACGCCGCCCAAGCCGACGACTGCTATGCGGGCGCTGCGGATGCATGCGTAGCCGGCATCGCCGTAAAGCCTCCGCAGGCCGCCGAAGCGGCGTTCGAGATCGGCGTCGATGGCATCGCCGGTGACATTGCCCGCGCCGATGGCAGAGAGACTCATATCGCTCTCGACAAGCGAAGCGGGTGCATCGATAAGGTCGGTCATCTGTTCAGCTTTCATGTTCGATTCGCCACATCTGAAAACGCAGCGCGGCCACCGCGCCGGTGATGATGGCAGCCAGCGCCACGAAGCTCGTCAGGCTCAAGGTGGAAACGCCGGAGAGCCCTTGGCCGATGGTGCAGCCGAGCGCCGTCACGCCGCCCACGCCCATCAGCACGGCGCCGATCAAATGGTGGGCGGTGTCTTGCGCGTTGCGAAACCCTTCCCATCGAAAGCGGCGGCTGGCGAGCGCGTACACGGCGGAGCCGGCGACCACGCCGACCGTCGAGACGATGCCGATGGTGAGCCGCTTGGACTTGTCGCTGAAGAACATCAGCCAGTCCAGCGTGTAGGCCACCGGCGCGACGAAGCTGAGCGACTCCATGCGTTGCGAGTTGGTGGCGACAAAGGCTTCCTGCAAGGTGTTGGGGTCTTCGGCGACATAACCGAAGCGGCCGGACACCCACCACACGCCGGCGATCACGCTGCCCACGCCGATGCCGGCGAGCAGGTTCTCGGCCGAGCGGCCTTCGGGGCGCGATGCGGCCCAGGCGATCAGGCCACCGCCGATCGCGAGGCCGAGCACCAGGGCCAGCGTGGGCTTGGGCACGCCGCTGACCGCAGTGAGCAGCGAGGGCAAGTCCTGGCCCGTCGCGAGCGTCACGTTCACCGTGTCGACCGTCTCCACGCGCGCCACTGCGGTGATCCCCTTGAGCGTGGCAAACGCGGCCACGCCGAGCACCACGAAGACCACCAACGATTTGAGGTTGCCACCGCCGATGCGCACCAGCGTCTTGCTGCCGCAGCCCGAGGCGAGCACCATGCCGAAGCCGAACATCAGGCCGCCGACGAGGGCCGAAAGCCACAGCACGCGCGGCCCGGAGTAGATGCTCCTGGCGGCATCGAGCCAGCCGAGCGCGACCATCGCGTTGAAGCCGACCATCGCCACGCCCATTGCCATGACCCACATTCGCATGCGGGTCCAGTCGCCGCTGCCGACGATGTCGGCCACTGCGCCCATGGTGCAAAAGTGCGTGCGCTGGCTGATCACGCCGAGCAACAGGCCCAAGCCGAACACGGCCCACAAGACCTGCGTGTGCAGGGCGCTGACATCCACTTCACTCATCGGCGGATTCTAGAGGCGCCCTCCCCGGCACCCTTGGCGCGCGCTTACCTCGATGACATCACTTCAACGAAGCAAGTCGCTCCTTGCCAGCCTGTGCCGCTTCCGACTTGGGATACGCGCGGATCAAGTCATCCAGCGTCTTCCGCGCGGCCTTGGCGTCTTTCAGCTCGGCCTGGCAGTTGGCGATGGCGAGCATGGCTTCCGGCGCCTTGGCACTGTCGGGCGAGCCGCTCACCAGCGCGCGAAACGAAGCGATGGCCTGCGGATACTGGCGGCTGCCGTACTGCGCATTGCCCTGCCAGAACAGCACCGAATCGGTGTAGCCACTCGCCGGCCACTTCTTGCGGAAGGCAGCGAGCGCGGATGACGTCGCCGCGAAGTCGCCCTTGCGAAGGGTCTCCATGGCCTCGTCGTACTGGCGCTTTTCATCGGGGTCGGCGCTGAACTCCTTGCCGTCGAGGGTGACCTTCTGTGGCTCGAACTTGCGCATGCGGTCATCCACGCCTTGCTGGATGTCCTTCTGCTTGACCTGCACCTCGGCCACGTCGCGCGCGAGCTGCTCGTTCTGGCCGCGCAGCTTGGCGTTGTCGGAGCGCAGCAACTCGATCTGGTTGTTCAGGTCGAGCAGGCTGCGCTTGAGCTGCGCGAGCTGGTCCGACATGGTCGCCATCTGCTCGTTTTGCCGGGCGCGTGCCTGCTCGTTGCTCTGCTCGAGCTTCTGACGCAGATCGAGGATCGCCTTGCGCGCTTCGTCGTCGTCGAAGATGCCGGCGTGTGCGACAGGCGCGGCCAGCGCCGCCGCGAGGCACAGCGCTGTCGCGCCGGCCTGAACTAAGCGTGCCCAGGCGCCGCGTGCGGTGCCGACACCCGTGACAGCAACCGACGTTCCTCGTGCGAACGAGTTCATCGCGGCGCCTCTCAACGGTAGTTCAGTTCGGCGCGGCGGTTCTTGGCCCAGGCCGCTTCGTTCTCGCCTTGCACGGCCGGGCGTTCCTTGCCGAAGCTCACGGCTTCGATCTGGCTCTCGGTCGCGCCGAGCAGCGTGAGCGACTTGGCGACCGCTTCGGCGCGCTTCTGGCCGAGCGCCAGGTTGTATTCACTGCCGCCACGGTCATCGGTGTGGCCTTCGACCGAGACATGGCGCTTGCGGTCTGCCGACAGCGCCTTGGCGTTGGCTTCGACGACGTTGCGGTAGTCGTCCTTCACCACGAAGCTGTCGTAGTCGAAGAACACGGTGCGCGGCAGGCCAGAGAGCATGGCGGCGTTTTGCGCGGCCAAGTCGACCGGCGTCACCTGGCTTTGGGCCGTGCCGCTGGTCGTGCCGCCGGTACCGGGTGTCACCGAGGTGCCGGTACGTGTTTCGACCGGGGTGGCATCGGCGTCGAGCTTGGTGCTGGAGCAGCCGGCGAGCGCGCCGCCGAGCATCAAGGCCAGAAGAGCAGCTTTGGAGGTGTTCATGGTGAGTTCCCTTGTTGTGATGAATGAATGGCAATGAGCAGAAAGTATGCCGCGCGACTCATTTCGAGCGCAATTCGGGGTCCGAAAGGCCTTTAAACGGCCACAGCGGCCACCGAGGCCTCACGGGCTTCAACGCCCATAAGGCCCCCACACCGGCTCGCGCACATCGGCATTGGTCGACGCCAGCCGCGCCTTGATCTTGCCGTCCAGCGTGGTGGTCATCAGCACATCGCGGCGGTCGGCGCGCGTGGCGTAAATCAGCAGCCGGCCGTTGGGCGAGAAGCTCGGGCTCTCGTCGTCGGCCGTGTCGGTGATGGCTTGCGGCTGGCCGCCACCGGCGAGGTCCAGCGTGTAGAGCTTGAAGCCGTTGCCCTGGCGCGAGATGTAGGCCAGCGTGCGGCCATCGGGGCTGACGGCGGGGCTGATGTTGTAGCTGCCGCTGAAGGTGATGCGCTCTACCGTGCCACCACCGCCGATCAGCGTGCGGTAGATCTGTGGGCCGCCGCCACGGTCGCTGGTGAAGTAGAGGCCGCGGCCATCGGGCGCGAAGGCGGGTTCGGTATCGATCGATTGGCTGGTGGTAAGCCGGCGCGGCGAGCCGCCGCTGCGGTCGATCAGGTAGATCTGCGACCCGCCTTCACGCGACAAGGTCAACGCCAAAGTCTGGCCGTCGGGCGACCAGGCCGGCGCGCTGTTCGAACCCTTGAAATTGGCGATCTCGCGGCGCTGGCCCGAGAGCACGTTCTGCGCGTAGACCACCGCCTTCTGCTTCTCGAAAGACACATAGGCCAGCTCCTTGCCGTCGGGCGACCAGGCTGGCGAGATGATGGGCTCGGGGCTGTTGAGCGCCACCTGCCCGCCTTCGCCATCGGCATCGGCCACGCGCAGCGTGAACCGGCCTCCCCCCTTCGTCACATAGGCGATGCGGGTCGAGAACACGCCCTTGTCGCCGGTGAGCTTCTGGTAGATGTAGTCGGCGATGCGGTGCGCAGCCAGGCGAAGGTCACCGGCTTCGACCGCGTTGGCCTGGCCGCCGAGATCGGTGCCCTTGACCACATCCCAGAGCTTGAAGCGCACATCGAAGCGGCCATCGGCCAGCCGCGTCACCGAGCCCGCGGCGAGGGCATCGGCGGCCTTGCCGCGCCAGTCGTTCATCGAGGGCTGGGCGTTCTCGTCTAGGGCGCCTTGCGCCTCGATGATCTTGAAGGCGCCGCTGCGCTCCAGATCGGCGCGGACGATGGCCGAGATGGCCTGGGCGGATTTGTCTTCGTCACGAAACTTCACGATGGCGATCGGCAATTGCGTGGCGCCGACGCCGGAGATTTCGACGCGGAACTGGGCGACTGCCGGCGTGCCGATGACGAGCAAGGCTGCGGCCATGCAGAGCACGGCCGAAGAGAAAATCGCGGACAAGCTGGCGCGCAGCGTCTTGCGCAAAGGCGGAAACCAAGGGGGATCGGGGCGTTCGAAATCGGGCATCGGGCGGTTGGCTGCGCAGGGGCGGCAAGTGAATCTGGGACAATGGTCATGATAGATGAGCACTTACATCGCACCCCTGCCCCAGCATCCATGAAGAGTCGGACACGGCGGCCAGAGTTCCCTGCATGAGTGCAGAAGGCTCCAAAGCGACCCTCGGACTGCTCGCCAAACTTCGTGTGCTGGCGCCCTATTTCGGCGGCGCGCAGTGGGCTTTTGTGCTGGCGGCCCTCGGCGCCGCCATCGCCGGCGCCTGCGAAGCCGGCGTCGGCTGGCTGATGGTGCCGCTGGTCGACGGCAAGTTCAGCAACCTGCCGGTGCGCTGGCTGGCCGATCTGGCGCACCCACCGCTGTGGATGATTCCGGTCGCGCTCGTGCTGCTGTTCGTCGTGCGTGGCGCGGCCGGTTTCGTCGTCGACTACACCATGGCCTGGGCCTCCAACCGGGCCACGCTCAGGCTGCGTTCACAGCTCTTCTCGCGCCTGCTCGATGCCGAGCCCCAGCTCTTCACCGAGCGCTCGGCCAGCAGCCTGATGAACACCGTCGTCTACGAAATGCTCTCCGGCGTGGGTCAGCTGGTGGGCGCCGCGCAGACGGTTTTGAAGGACAGCTTCACTGTGTTCTTCCTGCTTGGCACGCTGCTGTTGATGAACTGGAAACTCACGCTCTTCATCCTCGCCATCGGCCCGGCGGTCGCCTACACCATGCGCGTGTTCGGGCGTCGCATGCACCGCATCACCAAGCAATCACAAGTGGCGGTCGACCGGCTCGGCTATGTGGTCGAAGAAAACGTGATGGCCTGGCGCATGGTGCGGCTGCACGGCGTGCAGGAAGTGCAGCGCCAGCGCTTCGAGCGCTCGAGCGCCGCGCTGCGCCAACTGCTGATGAAATCGACCGTGGCGTCGGCGACCGTCAGCCCCATCACCCAACTGCTGACGGTGTGCGCGTTGGCGGCGGTGATCAGCTTCGCGCTGTGGCAAACGCCGGCCGGCGGCATGGGCATCTTCGTCGGCTTCATCACCACCGCCATCGGCGTGGCGACACCGCTGCGCCGGCTCACCGATGTATCGGCGCCGATATCACGCGGCATCGCGTCGGTGGAACGTGGGTTGGAGCTGATCCAGCATGCGCCGCGTGAAAGCGGCGGCACTTACGCGCCCGGCCGCGCCCGCGGCGAGATCGCACTGCGCGATGTGACGCTGCGCTTTGCGGGCGGCGCCAAGACGGCGGCGCTCGACGGCGTGACGCTGGACATCCGCGCCGGTGAAACCATCGCGCTGGTCGGGCCATCGGGGGCCGGCAAGACCACGCTGGCCAGCCTCTTGCCGCGCTTTCTCGACCCGACCACCGGCACGGCGCTGCTCGACGGCGTGCCGCTGAAAGACTGGAACCTGCACGCGCTGCGCGAGCAGTTCGCACTCGTCAGCCAGGACGTGGTGCTGTTCAACGACACGCTCGCCGGCAACGTCCTGCTCGGCGCCGCACCCGAAGGCGAAGCCACGCGCGAACGCATCCGCCAGGCCTTGCGCGCCGCCAACCTGCTCAACTTCGCCGAGAGCCTACCGCAAGGCCTGGACACCCTCGTCGGCCACAACGGCAGCCAGCTCTCGGGCGGCCAGCGCCAGCGCCTGGCCATCGCGCGGGCGATCTACAAGGACGCGCCGATATTGATCCTCGACGAAGCCACCTCGGCGCTCGACTCGGAGTCTGAGCGGCTGGTGCAAGGCGCGCTCGAAAAGCTCATGCAAGGCCGCACCAGCCTCGTGATCGCGCATCGTTTGTCGACCATCGAACGCGCCGACCGCATCGTCGCGGTGGAGGCCGGCCGCGTCGTCGAACAGGGCACGCATGCCGAGCTGCTGGCCCACGGCGGGCTTTATGCCAGACTGCACGCGCTGCAATTCAGGAGTTGAGACGATGACATCGCCTATTAGTCGCTACCCGGTGCCTTCGCTCGAAGGGCTGCCCGAAGACCTGCGCCAGCGCATCCTGGAAGTGCAGGAAAAGTCGGGCTTCGTGCCCAACGTGTTTCTCGCGTTCTCGCACCGCCCGGATGAATTTCGTGCCTTCTTCGCCTACCACGACGCGCTGATGCTGCGCCCATCGGGCATCAGCAAGGGCGAGAAGGAAATGATCGTCGTCGCGACCAGCGGCGCCAACAACTGCCTCTACTGCGTGGTGGCACACGGCGCGATCCTGCGCATCTACGAGAAGAACCCGCAGATCGCCGACCAGGTGGCGGTCAACTACCGCAAGGCCGACATCACGGCGCGCCAGAAGACCATGCTCGACTTCGCGATGAAGATCTGCCTGGATTCGGCATCGGTGGGCGACGCTGACTTCGCCGCCTTGCGCGAGCACGGCTTCAGCGACGAAGACGCCTGGGACATCGGCGCCATCACCGCGCTCTTCGGCCTCTCGAACCGCATGGCCAACCTGACCTCGATGCGGCCGAACGACGAGTTCTATTCGATGGGGCGGTTGCCGCGGAACGCCAAATGAATGCCAGCATCGCCTCCGTCGATCTGCCCGCCGATTCCCGCATCCGCAGTGCCTACCGCACCACCCATCTGGCCGATGCGTTTTGCGTTCCGCTACCGCCGGGCACGAGCACCGACCCGGAGGCGTTGGCGCGCTATCTGTTCGCGCACCCTGCGCCCTGGCTAGACGGCCTGATGGCGGTGCGCGATGCGCTGGTCACCGGCTTCGGCATCAAGACGTCGGGCCAGTTGCGCGGTGCCGACCCGGCCCGGCATGACGAGCGCATCTCGATCTTCAAGATCTACGAACGCCACGCCGACGAGATCATCATGGGCGAAGACGACAAGCACCTGGACTTTCGCGTCTCGGTGTTCGTGCGCCGGCAGAACACGCCGGCATCGTCCGCCGAGCCAACCCACGAAGCGGTGGTGACCACCGTCGTGCACTGCCACAACCTGCTCGGCCGCACCTACCTCGCGCTGATCACGCCGTTCCACAAGCTGGTCGTTCGGGCCGGCCTGCGCCGCGCCGCTGCTGCCAATGACTGGCCGCGCGCGCGGCCGGCGCGTTAGCCTTCGTGCCCGGCTACAAGACCAAGACACAAGACATCGTCGTCGACGGCATCGACACCCACATCCGCTCGCTGCTCGACCGGCAACAGTTTTCCGATCCACAGGGCGAGGCCGCGCGCGCCGGGATCTCGTCGGCGGCGTGGCCGCTCTTCGGGCTGGTGTGGCCTTCGGCGCTCGTGCTCGCGGCGCACATGGAACACGTGGTCTTCGGCCAGCGGCAGGTGCTCGAAGTGGGCTGCGGCCTGGCACTGGTGAGCATGGCGGTGCAGCGCCGGCACGGGCAGATCACGGCGAGCGATTGCCATCCGCTGGCGGAGAGCTTTCTGCTCGAAAACCTGCGCCTGAACGACCTCGCGCCACTCACCTACAGCCGCGGCGACTGGACCACCGCCAACCCCGCGCTCGGCCGATTCGATCTGATCGTCGGCAGCGATGTGCTCTATGACCGCGGCCAGCCGGAGCAGCTCTCGGCCTTCATCGAATTGCACGCGGAAGCCGCCGTCGAAGTCATCATCGCCGACCCCGACCGCGGCAACCGCAGCGCCTTCAACCGCCGCATGGACGGGCTGGGCTACGAGCGCAGCGAGCTGAAGGTGCGCATGCTGCCGGGCGGGGTGATCCCGTACAAGGGCCGGCTGCTGAGCTACCGGCGCGCCGCGTTGTCCTGATCCGGCGCGCGCCCGGCAAGCGGGCCGTGACGCGACAGGGTTGACCCGCATTGGCATTCGCGCCGCGCGACGCCTAAGTTCCAGGCTCCTGCACGGTCTCGCGGCGGCACATCAGGCAACCTCCGTGCTTCGCACTGCGATATTCGCCTTGGGACGGCCCGGCGGCTCATGGCAGGCCCTGCTTCGAGCTGCCGCAATCACGAAAAGGAGACAGCGATGGCGCAATCGATCAAGGCAGCAATCGACACGGTGCTCGACTACACCTGCCACCGGGCCGGCGGCGCACCCGGCGTGGTGGCCATGGCCACCGACCGCAACGCGAATTTCTACGAGGGCTGCGCCGGCAAGCGCGAGCTAGGCAAAGACCAGCCGATGACGCTCGATTCGGTGATGGCGATCTTCTCGACCACCAAGGCGCTCACCGGCACCGCGGTGATGCAGCTCGTCGAAGAGGGCAAGCTGCGGCTGGAAGACGACGCTGCGAAATATGCGCCCGAGATCGCCGAGCTGCAGGTGCTGACCGGCTTCGACGCCGCGGGCCAGCCGCAAACCCGCGCGCCCAAACGCGCCATCACCGTCAATGACCTGATGCTGCACACCAGCGGGCTGGGCTATGAATTCTTCAGCGACGACGACCTGAAATACCGCACCGCCAAAGGCACCCCGACCGTCGTCTCGGGCACCTTCGCTTCCATCCGCACGGTGCTGCTGTTCGACCCCGGCGAACGCTGGAACTACGGCCCCAACATCGACTGGCTGGGCCGCATCGTCGAACAAGAACGCGGCATGCGCCTGAGCCAGGTGTTCGAGGAGCGCATCTTCGGCCCGCTGGGCATGCGCGACATCGGCTTCACACTCACCGACTCGATGAAAGCCCGCCGCGCCGTGCTGCACGACCGCGCGCAAGACGGCAAACTCACGCCGCTGCCCGACCTGATCCTGCCGCAGCCGCCCGAGATGGACATGGGTGGCCACGGCCTCTACGCGAGCGTCGGCGAATACATGAAGTTCATCCGCATGTTCCTGAACGACGGGGCCGGCCCGAACGGCCAGGTGTTGAAGGCCGAAACCGTCGAGCGCATGTGCAAGAACGGGCTGCCGCCCGGCATGACCAGCGGCGGCTGGAAGACCTCGATCCCGTCGCTCTCGAACGACGGCGAGTTCGACCCCGGCATCACCAAGACCTGGGCCTACACCTTCCAGCGCAACGAAGAAGAGACCGCCACCGGCCGGCCCGCAGGCTCGCTGATGTGGGCCGGGCTCGGCAACCTCTTCTACTGGATAGACCGCAAGAACGGCACGGGTGGCTTCTGGGGCTCGCAGATCCTGCCGTTCCAGGACGCGGCTTCGTATCCGGGGTTCGTGGATTTCGAGGCTGCGGTTTATCGGTCGTTGCGGCGGTAAGGCCGAGACGCCAAGTTAGCGGTCAGGCGCGGGGCTGGTTCGCGGATTCCTGCGTCCAGTCCCAGACCTCGAGCCCCGGCACCTGTGAAAAGGCCCGATCCGCGCTGACCAGCGTGTGGCCCTCGGCCAGCGCCGGCGCAGCGATGAGAAAGTCCATCGCCGAGAGCGGCTGGCCGGCGGCTTCTGACTGCGTTCGCATCGTGGCGTAGGTTGAAGCACAGGCAGAAGTCCACGGCCGTATCTCGACGGTCGCGAGCGGGGCTTCGACGATGCGGCGAACGTCGGCATGCACATGCCTTCGCGCCAGGCCGAAGCGCAACTCGGCTTCCACGATGACCGAGACGCAAAACGCCTGCGTTTCCAGCCGCGCCGCCAACGCCGGCCCTCTGCCCCGCGAAAGTGCCGACACCGCGTTGGTGTCGAGCATCAGCAAGCCCCTCACGGCCATTCGCGTTCCACCGCAGGGCGTTTGTCGCGCAGATCTTCGAGCGCATCGAATGCCTCGTCCGGGATGCCGGGCAGGAGTTCGTCACGCAGCCGCAGCCAGTCCTCGAACTTGCGGTTGCGCGCGCTCAGCACCACGTCGCCAGTGATTGAATCGCGGCGAATCGAGACTTCGCTGCCCTCGAACCGAAACTCCGCCGGCAGGCGAACAGCCTGGCTACGGCCGTTCTTGAAGAGCTTGGCGGTTTGCATGAAGGCCTCCAAGTGAGGTGGGTATATACCTCAATATATTCCACACCCTTCGTCTCAGCCGGCCGCCAGAAATTGCTGCGGCGAGATCACGCGGCCGGCCATCCCTGCATCTGCGAGCAGCAACTTGTCGCCGGTGATCAGGCGGAGTTCCGGCCTCGCGACGAGCAGTTCCCACAGCATTTGGTCGCCTGGGTCGGGCGCGGCCGGGGCCGTCACTGGCTGCAGGACGATGGCGTGCTGGGCGATGTCAGTCAGGATGGTGTCGACGTCGGCGACGGTGAGGCCGTGGAGCATTCTCAAGCCCGGGCGCACGAGCACGCTGCGGTATTCGGCGAGCAGCGCTTCGGAGACGACGAAAGCGAAGCTGGCGCGCAGCATGCCGTCGGGAACCTGCGCCACCGGCGAATCGTCGCGATTCGTCAACAGGCCGGCGACCAGCACGTTGGTGTCGACGATGACCGGCGCTCTGATCGACGCACTGCGGCTCATCCGGCGCTCACCTCAGGATTTGCGGCGAACGGCCTTGACGTGCTGCTGCGCCACCGCCATCGCCTGCTCGTCGTCGAGCTTGCCGCGGGCGCGGGCGCGGCGTACCAGGCCGATGGCGTCTTGCCGGGATTTGATGCCGTAGAAATCCAGGCTTTCGTCGATGAGCTGGCCGATGGTCTTGTCGCGCTGGGCCGATGCTTCCTTGAGCGCCCGGTAGCGCTCTTCCGACAAGGTGATGGTCAATCGGCTCATGCGGGCCTCACATTGGTGTTTTGACACCAATATGTTATCGCACCGCTGGCGGCTTTGCAGACGCTCGGACCTCGATCAGAGCGTTCGGCCTATTTCGTCATTGACTCCGCTGCACGAACTTCCCCAGCAGCCGCATGAATTCCACCTGCTCCTTCGCGTCGAGCGCGCCGAAGATCGCGCGCTGCAGCCGCTGAACATCGGGGGCCAGCGATGCCAGCACCGCCTCGCCGGCGCGCGTGAGCGAGAGGCTGCGCTGGCCGCGGGGCAGCACTTCCCGGGTGATCCAGCCCTTGGCCTCCAACCGAGCGGCGGTATCGGCAGTGGTCGAAGTGTCGAGCGCGGCCTCTTGTGCGAGCGTTGCCTGGTCGATGCCGGGCTGGGCTTCGAGCACGCGCATCAGGGCGTACTGGATGGGCGTGATGCCGTTGCCGACGATCTCGCGAAAGGTCGCCACGGCGATCTGCTGGGCGCGGCGGATCAGGTGGCCGGGCTGCTCTTGCAGCGCCGGCCCGGGCGCGCCACTCATCGAGCCCCTGCCGAAGCGCCCGCAGTTGCCTCTGCCGCCACTCCGGCACTCGCCGCAGCCGCAGCCGCCGCTTCCGCCGCCACGATGCGCTCCAGCACCCGGCGCGACTGCACGCCGCCCGCGTCGATGTTGAGCTTGAGCAGCCTGCGCTCGGGGTGCGCCAGGATGTTGCGCTGTTGCGATTCGAGCATCTCCAGGTCTTCGCCGAAGATCTTGTGCTGGCCTTCGCGGATGCTGGCGGTGAGCGCTTCGTCCTGCGGCTGGAAGTGGCGTGCCATGCCCCAGAAGTACCAGATCGAGGTCTCGGTTTCGGGCGTGATGAAGTCGACCACGATGGCCGCGGCCTTGTGCGCCGCATCGGCCTCGAAGCCACCGTGGCCGGCGTGTGCCACGCCCACATCGATCATCACGTGGCTGGGCGGGTGGAAGCGGCAGATCTGCCAACGATCGACCGGCACATCGTCGGCCAGGTGATTGCCGCGCAGCGCCATGCGCCAGAACGGCGGCGCATCGATGTTGTGCATGAAGCGGCTGGTGGTGACCACATCGCCCTCGGTCGTGGTGGTGGCCGGCACATCGTCGATCTCCTTCTGGCCGATGCTGGACGCATGCACATAGGTCTCGTGGCTCAGGTCCATGAGGTTGTCGATCATCAGGCGGTAGTCGCACTTCACGTGGTACATGCCGCCGCCGTGGGCCCACTCGGGGTCGTCGGCCCAGGCAAGCGAAGGCAGTTTGGCGGGGTCGGCCAGGGCCGCGTCGCCGGGCCAGACCCAGACGAAGCCGTGGCGCTCGACCACCGGATAAGCGCGGATCGCCGGGAAGCCGCGCACGCGCTGATTCGGCATCGCGATGGCCTTGCCGTCGCAGCCCATCTCCAGCCCGTGGTAGCCGCAGACGAGCTTGCCTTCGACCACGCGGCCGAGCGAAAGCGGCGCGCCGCGGTGCGGGCAGAAGTCCTCGAGCGCGGCAACCTGGCCCTGCTCGCCGCGGTAGAACACGATGGCCTCGCCGCAGATACGCCGGCCGAGTGGCTTGGCAGCGATCTCGTCCGGCGTGCAGGCGACATACCAGGTGTTTTTGGGAAACATGATGAAGGCTCCTATGGCAAAGACTCCCAGCTCACAATCAGTATACGGATCGTCAACTCAATCGAACACCGCCCGCGACTCCCGATTTACCCTGCTCACCGCCGACGAGTGCGCCAGATCGACAAGCACTTAAAGTACATCCCATGCCCGCACCGCCGCCCTTGCCCGCCGACGAAGCCGAGCGCTTGAACGCGCTGCGTGAGTTGGTGGTGCTGGACAGCGCGCCCGAAGCGGTGTTCGACAGCATCGCGCAGCTCGCCTCGCAGGTTTGTGGCGTGCCGGTCGCGCTGCTCAGCCTGATCGACGCCGAGCGCCAGTGGTTCAAGGCCAACGTGGGCTTGCCGGGCGTGAACGAAACCCCGCGCGACGTGGCCTTTTGCGCCTACGCGATCACCGGTGATGCGCTCTTCGAGGTGCCCGATGCCACGCTCGACCCGCGCTTTGCAGACAACCCGTTGGTGTCGGGCGCACCCGACATCCGCTTCTACGCCGGTGCACCGCTGGTACTGCCGGGCGGCTCGCGCATCGGCACACTGTGCGTGATCGACCGCCAGGCCCGCCACCTCGACGCTGGCCAGGCCGCCATGCTGACTTCGCTCGCGGCCATCGCCACGCAGGCGCTGCTGATGCGGCGCGACTTGATCGTGCGCTCGCTCTCCGTCCGCAGCGAGTTCGAGCAGGCACTCGCCGCGAGCCAGTCGTTCCTGCGCCGCACCGGGCGCGTGGCCGGCGTGGGCGGCTGGGAGGTCGACATCGCCAGCGGCAAGATCACCTGGTCGGAAGCGACCCGTCGCATCCACGGCGTGAGCGACAGCTATGTGCCGACGCTGCAGAGTGCCGTCGCGTTCTACTCCGGCGAGGCCCGCGCCACCATCGAAAGCGCGGTGCAGCGCGGCATGGCGACCGGCGAACCGTGGGATCTGGAGCTGCCCTTCGTCAACGCGGCCGGCCAGCCGCTGTGGGTGCGTTCGGTCGGGGAGGTGGAGTTCGAAGGCGCCACGGCGCGCCGGCTGGTGGGTGCGTTCCAGGACATCACCATGCGCAAGACGCTGGAGCGGCGGCTCGCCGACAACGAACGCTTCGTGCGGCAGATCACCGACAGCCTGCCGCTGCGCATTGCCTACCTCGACCGCGAGCTGCGCTTTCGCTTCGTCAACCAGGCGCACGCCGAGCGCTTCGGCCGGCCGCGTGAAGAAATCCTCGGCCGTACGCGTCGCGAGCTCACCGGCGGCCGCAGCGACGCGGCGGTGCATGCACCCGTCACGGCCGTGTTGGCCGGCGAGCCGCAGCGCTTCGAGTTCGAGGAGACGGTGCATGGCGAGCTGCGGCGCATCGAAAGCCGGCTGATCCCGGACGTGGGCGAGGCCGGCGAGGTGCGCGGCTTCTACTCCACCGGCATCGACATCACCGAGCGTGCCGCCGCCGAAAAATCGCTGCGCGTGCTCTCGGACATCGTCGGCAACTCCACCGACTTCGTCGTGCAGACCGATTGGCGCGGCCGCATCACCTACATGAATCAGGCCGCGCGCCGCGCGACCGGCGTGGGGCAGGACGAGCCTGTCGCAAATCGCAACTTCGCCGAGTTCAACACGCCCGCCACCAACCAGCTTTTCGACGAGACCATTGTGCCCGCCGTCAAGGCTCACGGCTCATGGGTCGGCGAAACCACGGTGCTCGCAGCGGGCCGCCGCAAGATGCCGGTCAGCCAGATGGTGATCGCCCACCGCGACGCCGTCGGCCGCATCGAGCATTACTCGTCCGTGATGCGCGACATCACCGACGAGCTCGAAGTCAAGCAGCAGTTGCAGCGTCAGGCCGCCACCCTGCGGTCGGTCGCAGAGGCGATTCCGGCGTTGGTGGGCGTGGTGGGCGCCGACCGCCGATACCGCTTCATCAATGGCGCGTTCGAACGCTGGCGCGGCGGGCAGCGCGCCAACATGATCGGCCGGACCGTGGCCGAAGTGCTGGGCCGCACCGACTACGAACGCAGCCGGCAGTATGTGGACCGCGCACTGGCCGGCGAGGCTGTGAGCTTCGAGAAGACTTATGTGGAGCGCGGCGGCACGCGTCACCTGCGCATCAGTTACATCCCGCTCTGGCTCGACAGCGGTGGCGTCGATGGCTTCGTGAGCGTGGCGCAGGACATCACCCAGCACAAGCTGGAAGAGCAGCGCCTGCTCCAGCTGACGCAACGCGACCCGCTCACCGGCCTGCTCAACCGCCTGGGCTTCGAAGCGCAGGCCGCGCGCTGGCTGGCCGAAGGCCACGGCGCCTCGCTCGCGCTGCTGTGCATCGACCTCGACCACTTCAAACCGGTGAACGACGACCACGGCCACCCCGCCGGCGACCAGGTGCTGCAGCTCTTCGCGCAGCGCCTGCAGCGCCTCGTGCGGCCGACCGATGCGGTCGCACGGCTCGGTGGCGACGAGTTCGCGGTGCTGCTGAGCGGCGTGCGCCAACGCAGCAACGCGCATGCGGTGGCCGCCAAGGTGATCGCCGCCGCGGGCGCCCCCTTCCTGATGGGCGACGGGCTGGCGGTGCGCATCGGCGCGAGCGTGGGCGTGGCCTTCGGCACCGATCCCGAGATCGGTCTGGCCGACCTGATGGCGCGCGCCGACGACATGCTCTACCGTGCCAAGGACAGCGGGCGCGGGCAGCAAGCGGGCGCGGCCGATTGCGACTGACGCGTTGGCCCACAGCCGCATGCGCCTGAAGCTCAAGATCATCGGCCTGGCGGTCGTGCCGCTGATCGCCGCGCTACTGCTGATCGCGTTCGCGGTGCGGCACCAGGAACGGAGCCTCGCCCAGCGGGAACGGGCGCTGGTCGAGGCCGAATACATGAACGCACGCCGCGCGGAACTGCGGCACTACGTGGAGCTGGCGGTGAGCACCGTGCGCCCGATCTACGAGAGCGGCCGTGACGACGCGCAAGCCCAGGCCGATGCGATCCGCCTGCTCGCCTCGCTCGATTACGGCAGCGACGGCTACTTCTTCGTCTACGACCTGCAAGGCAAGGTGCTGATGCACTCGCGCCAGCCCGAACTGCTGGGCCAGAACCTGTGGGATCTGCGCGATGCCAACGGCCAGCCGACCATTCAGCAGCTCATCGCCCGCGCCAGGGCCGGCGGCGGTTATGTGGACTACCTGTGGCGCAAGCCGTCGACGCAGCAATCGGCGCCCAAGCTCGGTTATGTGGTGGCACTCGAACGCTGGAACTGGCTGGTCGGCACGGGCCTCTACCTCGACGACATCCACGCCACCATGGGCCAGCTCGACCAGCAGGTGCGCGCCAACATCACGGCCACGCTGCTGTGGATCGCCGGCATTGCGGTAGGCATGCTGGCACTCATCAGCGCCGGCGGGCTGTTGCTGAACTTGAGCGAGCAGCGCGTGGCCGACGGCAAGCTGCGCACCCTCGCGCGGCGTGTGGTGCAGTCGCAGGAAGAAGAGCGCGCCCACCTCGCGCGAGAGCTGCACGACGGCACCAGCCAGACGCTTGTCGCGGCCAAGCTGCTGATCGAATCGGTCGTCGACGATCTGGAGCGCGGCGTGGCGGCCCAGCCGGCGCGCGGCCTGGCCAGCGCCATGGGGCACATCGATGCGAGCCTGAACGAAGTGCGCCGCATCTCGCACCGGCTGCGCCCGGCCTTGCTCGACACGCTCGGCCTGCCCGCAGCGCTGCAGCACCTGGGCAGCGAGCTGGATGATGGCCGCACCGCTTACGACGTGCAGATCAGCGGCCAGGAGGCAATGCTGCCGGACGAAGCCAAGACCGTGCTGTTTCGCGTGGCGCAGGAGGCGCTGGCCAACATCGGCAAGCATGC
>JAMFRW010000245.1 GCA_026224975.1 Rhodoferax sp.
CTTTTCGAGCCGGCAGATGCGAACGACCAGCTGGCCAAGCCTTCCTACGACCTCAAGAGCCTGCCGCGCCAGCACGCCTTCCTGGCGCAGTTGGCCGATGGCCTGAACGCTTGCGGCCTCGATGTGTTCCAGATCGACCACGAAGACGCGCACGGCCAGTTCGAACTCAACTTCATGCATGCCGATGCGCTGGTGAGCGCCGACCGCATGATGCTGTTCAAGATGGCCGCGCAGGCGCTGGCCGAAGCGCACGGCGTGGTGTTTTCGATGATGCCCAAACCGTTCGCCGATCAGCCCGGCAGCGGCATGCACTTTCATGTGTCGATGTGGGACGGGCCGGGGGATGGCGCGCGCTGTGTGTTCGATGCGCCGTTTTCAGGCGATTCGTCGGACCAGCAACTGAGCCCGACCGCCCGCCACTTCATCGGCGGAGTCTTGACGCATTCGGCCGCACTCTGCGCCATCGCCGCACCCACCGTCAACTCCTACAAGCGGCTCGTCGTCGGCGAATCGATCAGCGGCACGAGCTGGGCGCCCGCCTACGTGGCCCATGGCCCCAACAACCGCACCGCCCTCGTGCGAACGCTCGCTGGCCGCTTCGAATGGCGCCTGCCCGACGCCAGCGCCAACCCCTACCTCGCCACCGCTGCCCTGATCGCCGCCGGCCTCGACGGCGTAGACCGCCAGCTCGATCCGGGCTCCGCGTGCACCGAAGACCTCTTCGAACTTTCTCTCACCGATATCACAAAACGCGGCATCGAAGTCCTGCCGCAAAACCTCGGCCAGGCGCTGGATGCGCTGGCGCAAGACGAGGTGATTTGCGAAGCGCTCGGCGACACGCTCGCCACGCAGTTCATCGGCCTCAAGCGCGCCGAGTGGATCGAGTATTCACGCCATGTGAGCGGCTGGGAGATGGCGCGCTACGCGGCGATGTTCTAGCGCTCGGCGGGCGTCTACAACGTGGCCGCGAGCCGCGCGAGCTGATCGGTTGCAATGCCCCAGCCTTGGTGGAAGCCCATCTTCTCGTGCGCGGCGCAATCTTCGGCGTTCCAGTGCCGGGCCCTGGCCGTGTAGCGCGTCTGCCCGGCTTCGTCCTCGAAGGTCAGGATGCCGGTGAAAAACGGCTTGGCCGATGGCACCCAGCCCGAGGTGTAGGCATCGGTGAACACGAGGAGTTCGTTGATCACCACCTCGAGGTAGATGCCGCGGTTGGGCATCTCGGTGCCGTCCGGCGCCTGCATGGTGATCACGTTCGACCCACCCGGACGCGGATCGACTTCGGCGGCGATCGTCTTGAAAGGCGGCGGCGTGAACCATTGCGTGATGAGCGCCGGCTCGACCCAGCAGCGAAACAGCTTGGCGCGGGGCACGTCGATCAGCCGGCTGATGACGAGTTCATGTTCGGCCGTGCCGAAGTTGCGTGTGGTGAACATCAGGTTCTTTCCTTGGAAGGCAAATGGGCTGAGGGTGTGCGGTCAGATGCTCATGATCATCTCGAATCCGCCCTAAATCATTCTCTTGCCATCGAAGGGCATGGAAGCCGCCATGGCTTGCAGGCGCGAGTCGGCCATGAGGTTTTTCATGCCCTCGTCGCGCACCGCGCGGCTCGGCCACACCGTCCACGAGAACACCACCGTCTCGTCGGCCTTGCGTTGCACCGCCATGGGGAACGAGGTGAGCTGGCCCTCGGGCACATCGTCACAAGACTGTCTGTTGCCGCCCCATGACCTGACGACGATCGTCCGGGCTGAAAATCGACAAGCTCGGCCACCTATTCGATCATCGGCCCGGCAGGAGCGCAACAAGAGCGCAACCGCCGGCCAGGCTCGACTTGCGGCATCATCGCCAGCCCTGCCGCACGACTGTCTCCCATGTCCTCGAACGAACGCCACACCTCCTCCCATTGGGGCTCGTACCTCTGCCTCGGCTCCAGCATGGCGATCGTCGGGTGTTATGTGGGGCTGTCGAAGATCCTGGTGATCGTGTTCCCGATCTTCCTGCTGGCGTGGCTGCGCTTCGGCATTGCGGCGGTCGCCATGGCGCGCTGGACGAAGCGGGCGCCGGCCGAGGCGCGGCTCAGTCCGCACGACCGGCTGCTGGTGTTCCTCGAATCCTTCTTCGGCAATTTCCTGTTCTCGATCTGCATGCTGTTCGGCGTCTCGATGACCTCGGCGCTGGCCGCCGGCGTGATCATGGCGGCCCTGCCCGGCGTCGTCGCGATCATGTCGTGGGCGCTGCTGCGCGAGCGCATCGCGCCGCGGGTGATGGCGGGCATTGCGTGCGCGGTGGGCGGCATCGCGATGGTGTCGCTCAGCAAGGCCTCGCCGGGGACCAGCGCGACCTCACTGCTGGGCAACCTGCTGCTGGTCGGTGCCGTGACCTGCGAGGCGAGCTATGTGGTGATCGGCAAGAAGCTCACCGGCAACGTGAGCCCCAAGCGCATCAGCGCGCTCATCAACCTGTGGGGGCTGGCGCTGGTCACGCCTTTCGGCCTGTGGCAGGCGCTGCGCTTCGACTTTGCCGCGGTAGCGCCGGGCTCATGGCTGCTGCTGGGCGCCTATTCGATCGCGGCCAGCATGATCACTGTGTGGCTGTGGATGACGGGCTTGAAGCATGTACCGGCATCATCGGCCGGGATCTTCACCGTGCTGCTGCCGGTGAGCGCCGCAGTCGTCGGCGTGGTGTTTCTGGGCGAGCATTTCAGCGCGGTGCAGGCGGGGGCTTATGCGCTGGCGTTGGCGGGGGTGGTGTTGGCGACTTGGCCTGGGGGCGGTGGTGCGCCTGCCACCTCACCCCTACCATCTCCCCAAGGGGCAAGGGAGTAATACTCAAGCAAGCGCTGCGACGTTTTCTCTGGCGAGCCGGCTGACTTGCGCAGGCGCTTCGTGCTTGAGTGAATGGTCTGACCAGACCTGGCGCCAACGGCGCGCGCCGGGCAGGCTGTTGCGCAGGCCGAGAACGTGGCGTGAGACATGCGACCACGGCTCGCCGCTCGCGACGACGCGCTGCATGTAGCTCACCATGTCGGCTTCGATGAGGTCCCGGTCGTGTTCGACAGGCGCCTCGCCGAAGAACCGCGCATCCCATTCCGCCATCGTCCACGGGTTGTGATACGCCTCGCGGCCGATCATCACGCCGTCGACGTGGGCCAGTTGCTCCTCGATCTGCGCATCGGTCTTGACGCCGCCATTGAGCACGATGGTGAGCTGCGGAAAGTCGCGCTTGAGCTGGTGGACCATCTCGTAGCGCAGTGGCGGCAGCTCGCGGTTTTCCTTGGGGCTGATGCCTTTGAGCCAGGCATTGCGCGCATGCACGATGAACACCGTGCAGCCGGCCGCGGCCACCGTGCCGACGAAATCGCGCACGAAGTCGTAGCTCTCGGTCTTGTCGATGCCGATGCGGTGCTTGACCGTCACGGGAACGCCCGCGCCGCCACCGGTCACGTCCATCATCGCCGCCACGCAGTCGGCCACGAGCTGCGGCTCGGCCATCAGGCAGGCGCCGAACGCGCCGCGCTGCACCCGCTCGCTGGGGCAGCCGCAGTTCAGGTTGATCTCGTCATAACCCCAATCGAGCGCCAGCCGCGCGCAGCGCGCCAGGTCGGCCGGCTCGCTGCCGCCCAACTGCAGGGCCAGCGGATGCTCTTCGGCGTCGAAAGCCAGATGCCGCGGCACATCGCCATGCAGCAGCGCGCCGGTCGTCACCATCTCGGTGTAGAGCCGGGTGCGGCGAGTGAGCAGGCGATGGAAATAGCGGCAATGGCGGTCCGTCCAGTCCATCATGGGCGCGACGGACAAACGCCACGGGCTGGGTTCTTGGATCGGTGTCATGGGTTCGGTGGCTGAGGGACTGGCGCAATGGCCAGCCGAACCGCGAATCCTACAGCCCCGCAGGCCGTCGAGGCGAATCAGCGCAGGTGTACCAGCGCTGTCTCGTCCATCAACGCCGACCATGCCTCGCGCGGCGTGCCGTCGACCTGACGCAGGCCGAGCGAACACAGGTAGGACTTGAAGCTGGGCGTGGCGACGACGCCGTAATACTCGATGAAGCCATCGCAGGTCTGCGAGGTGAAGTCGTGCAGCGTGAAGAGGTTGAGAAAGGGAATGCGGCCGCCCGCCGATTGCCAGCCTGCGAACAGGGCGCGGATGAAGTCGGCCTGCAAGGCTTGCGAACTCTGGTTGGTGGTCGATGCCGGATAGCCGACCTCCTGGAACACCATTGGCTTGCTGCCGGCGAATGCCAGCAGGCCGCTCATGTCACCCGCCACGACAGATGGCGCGCGCACCGTGACCAGCCCGGCCGAATCCGTCTGCAAGGGGTAGTAGGTGAGCATCACCACATCGCTTCCGGCGGCGTTCATGTCCTGCAGCAGGCTCGCTTGCGCGCCCAACGCGCCATCGGCACGAACGGTCACGCCGACCTTGAGCTTGGCATCGAGTGAACGCGCGTACTGCGCTGTGCTCGCAAAAAAGCGCTTGTAGCTGGCAGCGTCCCCGGGATGGGCGGCAAGGTAGAGGTCGAATTCGTTGCCGATCGACAGATAGGCGATGCTGCCCGGTCGCGCACCGACAATCTTGTCGAGCAAGGCGCGGAATCGGGATTGCACCCGGGCGTCGTCGAACGCAAGAGATGCCAGATCGCCAGGCACCGCGTTGACGCTCGAATTCACCACCTGCAAGCCGACGAACTGGGTGAGGCCCAGCGTGCGGCCGTGGTCGATCGCCGCGAGCAATTCGGCGATCTTGGCGGCATCGTATTGTCCGGCGGTGGGCTCGAGCACCGACCACGTATAAGTCAACACCTGCCCCCGCGCACCGGTGCTGTAGGCCAGATCGGAGGCATTCGAATAGGCTGTTGTCAGCGCCGTGGCCGTGGTCGGATACGGCGCGAGTTGTGGCGAGGCCGAGATCGAGAGAACACCGGGCCCGCCGCTTGCTGGTGATCCGGAGCCACCGGAATCATCACCGCCGCCGCAGCCTGCGATCAGGATCGCAGCAAGGCTCGCGGCGATGAAGGCGACGAACAGCCGCGGTGACTCCGCCCATCCACCACGCGCCGAAAGTTCGTTCATGACACCGACCCCGAAAAAACATGACGAACAAGTGTGCGCCCCGCCCCGAGCCGAGGCTGTAGGACAAAAACGGAAGCTGTGAATCCCACGTTGCGACGGCTGCAGCTCACACACCCGTCGATATACTGAACCGAGCCCCAATGAGGAACCACATGCTGGCTGGCCGCGACATCATTTGCCTCGCTTCGCAATCCTGGGATTCGCACTGGTGCACGCCGCAGCAGATCTGCTCACGGCTTGCGGCCGAGAGCCGCGTGCTGTACGTCGAACCGTTGCGATCGCCCCTCTGGAAGGTGCGCAAGGCCGCCACGCAGTCGCGTGAACAGGCCGGCCCGCCGCGCCAGGTGGCGCCCAACCTGTGGGTCTTGACTCTCCCTTCGGTCTTCGTGCCGCTCGCGCTCTATCGTCGCCTGCCGGTCTTGCGCCGGTTCAACAATGCGCTGATGAGCCGGCTCGTGGCGCGAGCCGCCAAGACGCTGGGCTTCGAACAGGCGGTGGTGTGGGTCTACATGATCACGCACGAAGGCGCGGGGCTGATGAAGCAATCGCCGCTGACGGTGTACGACTGCATCGACGAATGGGCCGGCGCCAACAGCGACCCGGCCCTGAAGCGCTTCTTCTCGCAACTCGACCGCCAGCTGTGCATCGACGCCGATGTGCTGTTCCTCGGCTCGAACCAGCTCGCCGCGCCGCGTCGGGCGTTGAACGACTGCCATGCGCTGGTGCCGCAAGGCGTGGAACTCGAACATTTCCTGCCACCGGACGATCCGGCCACTGCCACGCCGCCGGAACTGTCGGCGTTGAACAAGCCCATCATCGGCCTGGTCGGCGTACTCAACCGAGAACGCATCGACATCGAACTCTTGCGCCACCTCGCGCGCAGCCGCCCCCACTGGTCCATCGTGCTGGTCGGGCCGGTCTGGGAAGGGCTGGACACCGCCGCGTTGGCGCAGCACGCCAACATCCACCTGCTGGGCAACAAACCGCGCGAGTCGCTCGGCCGCTACCTAGCCGCGTTCGACGTTTGCATGCTGCCTTATCTCATCAACGACTTCACGCGCAACATCTTCCCACTCAAGCTGTTCGAATACCTCGCGGCCGGCAAGCCCTTCGTCTCGACGCCGATCCCGGCCTGCGAAGAGTTCCCAGGGCTGATCCGCACCGCACCGGACCACGCCTCGTTCCTGTCTGCCGTGGACGAAGCGCTCACCGAGACCGGCAGCGCCTTGCGAGATGCCCGCATCGCCACTGCGCGCGCCAATGACTGGAGCCGCCGCGTGGCCGACAAGGCGAGCTTCGTCGGCCAGCAATTCCAGAAGCGGCAGGCGCGCCTGGCCCCGTCACCATCTCTCGAAACTTCCGCCGAAAGAAAGACCGCATGACCTCGTCGCCCTACATCGGAGCTGTGCTGGCCGGAGGCAAGGGCACGCGCATGGAGCCGTTCTCGCAGCGCTTTCCCAAACCACTGTTGCCTGTCTTCAACAAACCGCTGATCCAGTACCAGATCGAGCTGATGCGTGACCTCGGCATCACCGACATCCTCTTGCTCATCGGCCACAAGGGCTTCGAGATCGCCCGCGTGTTCGGTGACGGCTCGTCGCTCGGCGTGCGCATCCGCTATGTGGAGCAGACGCAGACGCTCGGCATCGCGCATGCCGTCGGCCGGCTCGAGCCCCATGCGGACCGGCCGATGCTGCTCTTCCTCGGCGACATCTTCTTCGTGCCGGGCGACTTGCGCGAGATGTTCCGCCGCTTCGAAGCGCAAGGCGGCGGCGCGGTGCTGGCCGCCAAGCACGAGCCCGACCCCAAGGCCATCGCCAAGAACTTCGCGATGGTGTTCGACGAAGCCGGCCGCGTGCGCCGGGTGATCGAAAAGCCGCGCCACCCGCCGAACGACGTGAAGGGCGTGGGCCTCTACCTGTTCGATCTGTCGGTGTTCGATGCCATCCGGCGCACGCCCCGCACCGCCATGCGCGACGAGTACGAGATCACCGAAACCATCCAGGTGATGATCGACGATGGCCAGCCGGTGAGCGCCGCGCTGTGCATCGAAGACGACATCAACGTCACCACGCCGCGCGACCTGCTGCGCTGCAACCTGCTCGAAGCCGCGCGCCATCCCGATGCCGCCGCACGCGGGCGTGATCTGTCGCTGGCCGAAGGCGCACAACTCGACCGCGCGGTGATCGGCCACCATGTGAGCGTGCAGCACCCGATCGCCATCCGACGCTCGATGATCTTCGACAACACCGTGGTCGGCACCACCAGCGATCTGGAAGACTGCATCGTGCTGCCCGACTGCATCGTCGACTGCAAGCACGACACCGCCAACGTGCGAGAAAACAAATGAGCCGGCGGGTGCTGGTGACGGGCGGCGCCGGCTTCATCGGCTCGCATCTGGTGGCGGCACTGCTGGCGCGGGGGAACAGCGTCACGGTGTTCGACAACCTGAGCGTCGGATTGCGCGAGAAGGTGCCGGCCGGCGCCATGCTGATCGTCGGCGATGTGACCGATTCGGCCGCCATCGATGCGGCCACGGCCGGCCATGACATGGTCGTGCATCTGGCGGCACGTGTGGCCATCCGGTCCTCTTTCGAATTCGCAGTGGAAGACACGCACACCAACGTGGTCGGCACCGCCGCGGTGATGCGCGCGGCGCAGCGCAGTGGCAGTGTGCGGCGCGTGCTGGCCGCTTCGTCGATGGCCGTCTACGCCGACAGCCCCACGCCCACGCCGATCGACGAACGGCACCCGACCGCGCCGATCTCGCCCTACGGCATTTCCAAGCTGGCGCTCGAACAACTCGTGCACGGCATGGCGGCAGGCGCCGGCATGACGAGCGCGGTGCTGCGTTTCTTCAACACCTACGGCCCGGGCCAGTTGCCGAGCCCGTATGTGGGCGTGGTCACGATCTTCACCCATGCCATGGCACGCGGCGTGGCGCCGAAGATCTACGGCGACGGCGAGCAGTGCCGCGACTTCGTTCACGTCGACGACGTGGTGCAAGCGTGTTTGCGCGCGCTCGATGCCGACGTGAGTGGTGAAACCTTCAACGTCGGCACCGGCTCTGCCACTTCGGTGAACCGGATTTGCGAGATGGTTCAGGCTGCGCTCGGGAGCACGCTGCAAGCCACGCCAGCGCCCGCCGCCGAAGGCGAGTTGCGCTATTCGATCGCCGATATCGCCAAGGCTGCGAACCTGCTCGGCTACGCGCCGCAGCGTGTGCTGCACGAAGCCTTGCCTGCCGTCGTGCGAGCCATTGCAGAGCGCGCGCCGCGGTCCTGAGGATTCCCGGAATCGCCTGCGTCGATGTGAGGGATGGCGGCCAGCGGCGGCCTCCCTCATCCTATGCTGCATCGCGGCACAAATCGTGCGACGTACAAGCCCTGGGGAGGGGCAATGCATGCGGGTAGGGATCTTCCTGGTCATGGTGGGACGCGCGGCAGCAGGCCCAGAGACCTACGAGCATCGTCTCGTGAGGGCGCTTGCGGCCGTCGACCACGAGACCGAGTACCACATCTTTTGTCTCGATGACGTGGCGGTGCGAGCGCTCGGCATCGACCAGCCCAACTTCATTTTCCATGTGCTCTGGCCCAACAACCGCTGGGTAAGCATGTCGGTGAGCCTGCCGTTGGCGATCCGGCGCAGCGGTGTCGATCTGTTGCATGCCACCTTCACGCCGCCGCCATTCAGCCCGGTCGACTATGTGTTCACCATGCATGGCGCCGTGACCTTCACGCACCCGCACTTCTATCCACCCATGGTGCTCACGCGGTTGAATGCCTTGCTGCGCCGCGGTCTCGACAAGTCGCAGCTCACGGTGTGCGTTTCCGACTTCGTCCGGCAGGAGCTGGCCGAGCTGTTCCACATCCCCGCAGAGCGCATGGTCACCGTGCACCATGGCGTGGGCGACGAATTCCGGCCGGTCGATCCGGGCGACGAGATCGAGGCCGTGCGGCGCCGCCACGGGCTC
>JAMFRW010000246.1 GCA_026224975.1 Rhodoferax sp.
CAGGGCAGCCCGGTGGCGCGCGAGGTCGACTTCACGTCGTCGTGCGACATCTCCAAGCGCGCGCTGACGGCCAACTCGGCCAGCTATGCCAACGAGGCGCTGCCGGCCGGCTCGCCGACCGCGGTGCTCATCGGCGACAAGGCGCTGACGCCGCCCACCGGCGTGCTGGCGGCCGGCGGCTTCAAGTTCGACGACGCGTCAGGCAAGGCGATCGCGGCGTTCAAGAAGGACGTGGCCGAGACGCTCAAGGTCGCCGGCTACCCGGCCAAGGCCAAGCCGATCGCGGCGTTCGGCGGGCAGTGGTGGTCGGTGGTCGGCCTGCTGTGGATCCTGGTGATCTACGTGACGATGGTCTACGGCCCGATCGCCGCGATGCTGGTGGAGCTGTTCCCGACCCGCATCCGCTACACCTCGATGAGCCTGCCGTACCACATCGGCAACGGCTGGTTCGGCGGCCTGCTACCGGCCACCGCGCTGGCAATCGTGGCCCAGACCGGTAACATGTATAACGGCCTGTGGTATCCGATCATCATCGCCAGCATCACCTTCGTGATAGGCATGATCTTCGTGAAAGAGACGAAGGACGTGGACATTTACAAGGACGACTGAGTCTTCGACTGAACGCAGCGCCCTCTTCGGGTGCTTGAGCCGGCCGGTCTTGCACCGTGCCGGCTCTTTTCGTTTGTGGCATGCATGTGTCTATTCGTGACAAATGAACGCCCCGTTACCGACCGCGATGCCGGGGTTTAGCCCTGGCACCTAATATGCACTTCGTAAAGAAATCCCGGATGCGGAAACGCTGTCGATGAAGTCACTTTGGAGTCACCTGCAAGACCTTTTCGAGCGCGAGCGCAAGGCGCACGGGCCGTGGAGCGCCGTCGTGAGCCTCAGCGCTGCGGTGCGCGCGGTGGTGTTTCACAAGCGCCACAGGGAATTGCTGCGGCTGGAGATCTTCGAGAAATACATCGTCGGTGCGGGTGATGGAGACGTGCTCTTTCATGTGAGCCACCGGCATTACCTCTCCACGACCTTTAATCAGCGCGAGCGCATCGAGGCGGCGCTGGCCCACTACCGCTACGAAGGCGATCGTTACGACGAGGGCTACAAGGAGGCGGTCTACCGTAACGGCGGCATCGTGCTGTGGTCGCGTGCTGCGGGCGGCGTCGCCTACACACTCAAGCTGCGCGCCACCACCGATCTGCGGCACGAAGGCGGCATCAGCGTGGTGCTGTGTGCCGACGACGTGGTGCTGAACGAAATGTCTTACGCCTGGGTGCACGCCGGTTTGTTGGGGTTGGGCAAGGGAACGGTGCCATTCATCACCCGCAATCAGGGGGTGCACCGCTCGGCGCCGGAGCTGGCGCTGTTTCGTGAAGCCTTCCCACAGAACTCGCCCTCATACTTTTGCCTCGCCGCCCTGCACGGCGTGGCGCTGGCCAATCGCGCCACGCGCTTCGCGGCCATTCGGCACGACTGCCAGGTGGCGTTCGAAGAGCGCTATGTCAACAGCTTCCGCAATTCCTACTGCGAGTTCTGGCGCTCCTTCGGTGCCATCGAGCGCAGCCGCATCGCCCACGAGATGCCGGTGCCGCTGGCCGCGCCGCCCCTCTCCGAGGTCAAGGCCAAACACCGCAAGCGCGCGCTGCTGAGGCGCACCCACTGGACCGAGATTTCGCAGGCGGCCCAGCAGGCCGTGGGTCCGCATGTGCAGGTGACGGAATCGCAGACCGCGCCGGTTGGAAATCGCAAGACCGAGGCGCTGGTTGCCATGCAGATTCAGGCGACGGCGCTGCTGGTTGCGACGCTGACTTGAGCTGAGCCGGAAGCTGCCCGGCGCTCAGGTGGCAGAGGCGTCCTGCGCCATGGGCCCCGCCGCGTTGGGTTCCAACGCTTTCAATTCCACCAGACACGCGAGACACAGGCAGCCCACATACCCGGCGCGCAGCGCCGCGGCGGTGGCCGCATCGAGCGACACCGTACCGCAAGGGCAGGGCGTCGCATCGTTCGCGCCGCAGTGAAAGCCGCCGCCGCATCGCGGGCAGGCGTCGCTTGGGGGCTGGGACCAGGCGTTCATGGCGCTGCCTGAATGAACGTGCAAAGGTTATCAGCGGAACAGATGGCCGTGCGCGTCGCGCAGCAAGTTCTTCTGCACCTTGCCCATGGTGTTGCGCGGCAGCGCGTCGACGACGAACACCTGCTTGGGCACCTTGAAGTTGGCGATGGACGATTTGAGTGCGGCGACCAGCGCGGCCGGCTCGGGCGCGGCGCTGGGGCGTGCCACGACGACCGCGATCACCGCCTCGCCGAAGTCCGGATGCGGCACGCCGATCACGGCGCTTTCGGCCACGCCGGGCATCTCGTTCAGATAGCCCTCGACTTCCGCCGGGTAGACGTTGTAGCCGCCGCTGATGATCAGGTCCTTGCTGCGGCCGACGATCGTCACATAGCCCTGCTCGTCGAACCGGCCCACGTCGCCGGTCTTGAACCAGCCATCGGCGGCGAACTCTTCTCGCGTCTTCTCGGGCATGCGCCAGTAACCCGCGAAAACGTTCGGGCCGGTCACTTCGATGCCGCCGATTTCACCGCTGACGCAAGGCTGGCCGCTGTCGCCGATCACGCGCACGCCGACGCCCGGCAAGGGCAGGCCGACGGTGCCGCCGCGCCGCTCGCCGAGTACGGCGTCACACGGGTTGGAGCACAGCATGATGGTTTCGCTCATGCCGTAACGTTCCAGGATGGTGTGGCCGCTGCGCGCGCGGAAGGCCTCGAAGGTGTCGATCAGCAAGGGCGCCGAGCCCGAGATGAAGAGCCGCATGTTGCGGCAGGCCTGCGCCGTGAAGCCGGGCTCGGCGAGCAGCCGCACATAAAGCGTCGGCACGCCCATGAACACGGTCGCTTCGGGAAGACGCTCGGCAACGGCGCGCGGGTCGAAGCGGTTGAACCAGATCATCTTGCTGCCGTTGAGCAGCGCGCCGTGCGAGGCGACGAAGAGCCCGTGCACATGGAAGATCGGCAGCGCGTGGATCAGCACGTCGCCGCCCTCAGCTTCACCGCGCCAGCCCCAAAAGTCCTTCAGCGTGAGTGCGTTGGAGAGCCAATTGCCATGGCTCAGCATCGCGCCCTTGCTGCGCCCGGTCGTGCCGCTGGTGTAGAGAATGGCGGCGAGGTCGTCGGCGTGCTTCACGGCGGGTTCGTGCTCTTCGCTGTGTGGCGCGGCGCGGTCCAAAAGCGTGCCAGTGCGGTCGTCGTTCAGCGTGAAGACATGCGTGGTGCCGGCGGTGAAGGCGAGCCGGCTGGCCCAGCCGAAGTTCTTGCCCGAACACACCAGCACGCTCGGCTCGGCGTTGCCGATGAAGTAGGCGACCTCGCCGGCCTGGTAGGCGTTGTTGAGCGGCAGGTAGACGAAGCCGGCGCGCAGCACCGCCAGGTAGAGCATCAGCGCTTCGACCGACTTCTCGGTCTGCACCGCGATGCGCGCGCCTTCGGGCAAGTCCAGCGATGCCAGCAGGTTGGCGATGCGCGCCGTGGCACGGTCGAGATCGCGCCACGAATAGTGCAGCGGCGTGCCATCGGCGGTTTCGATCGCGGTGCGGTCCAGGTCCGTCGGGAAGGCCGCGCGCAAGGCGGCGAAGAGGTTTTGCTGCGGCGTTGTCATGGGCAGATTATTGCCAGCGGCTACAGTCTCTGGCCATCACGCGAACCCGAATGCCGCCTTCTACGCCCCCATCCTTTGCAACCTCTGCCGCGAGCCTGCCCGTCGATGCCGATGGCGTGCTCAAGCTGGCCGCGCAAAGCATGTTCGACACGCTGGCCGCCACGGCGATGGGCATGCTGGTCGTCGACCGTGAGCATCGCATCGTCTGGATCAGCGAGGGCTACAAGCGCTTCCTGCCGGGCCTGGGGCACGAGGAGTCGGATTTCGTCGGCCGGCGTGTCGAAGAGGTCGTGCCCAACACGCTGATGGCGCAGGTGATCGACAGCGGCCAGGCCATCCTCGTCGACCTGCTGACCAACCACGCCGGCACCTTTCTCGTGAGCCGGTTGCCGCTGCGCGACGCGCAGGGCGAGGTCATCGGCGCCATGGGCATGGTGCTGCTCGACCACCCCGAAACCACCATGCAGCCGCTGATGACCAAGTTCTCGCGGCTGGAGCGCGAGCTGGTCGAAGCGCGCCAGCAGCTCGCCGCCCACATCACGCAGCAGCGCCGGCCCAAGCACACGGTGGCGAGCTTCGTCGGCGCGAGCCCGGCGGCGGTGGAAGTCAAGCGCCAAGCGCGCCGCGTGGCGCTGACCGGCAGCACCGTGCTGCTGCTCGGCGAAACCGGCACCGGCAAGGAGCTGCTGGCGCACGGCATCCACGCCGCCAGCCCGCGCGCGGCCAAGCCTTTTGTCGGCGTCAACATCGCGGCGGTGCCCGAGACCTTGCTCGAAGCCGAGTTCTTCGGCGTCGCGCCCGGTGCCTTCACTGGCGCCGAGCGCAAGGGCCGCGACGGCAAGTTCAAGCTGGCCGACGGTGGCACCTTGCTGCTCGATGAGATCGGCGACATGCCGCTCGCGCTGCAAAGCAAGCTGCTGCGCGTGCTGCAGGAGCAGGAAGTGGAGCCGCTCGGCAGCAACCAGGTGCAGCGCATCGATGTGCGCATCATCGCCGCCACCAGCCGTGACCTGCCGGCGATGGTCGCGGCCGGCACCTTTCGCGCCGACCTGTACTACCGACTCAACGTGCTGCCCATCCGCCTGCCGGCGCTGCGCGAGCGGCTGGCCGACCTGGAAGCGCTGGTCGACACCCTTGCCGAAGACATCGCCCGCCGCAGCGGCCTGCCGCACAAGAGCCTGAGCGCCGATGCGCTGGACCTGCTGGCCGAACACGACTGGCCGGGCAACATCCGCGAGCTGCGCAACGTGCTGGAACAAGCGACCTTGATGACGGATGACGTGACGCTGACGGCGGGGCACTTTCCGGCGTTGGCGGCGGGCCGCGCGGGTGGTGGGCCGCGTGGCGTGCTGCATGATGGCTCGGCACGCCCGGCGCCGGGTTCGGTGGTGGCGCTGCCGCCATCCACTGGCGGCGAAGCCACAGCGGCACACGCCATCAAGCCGCTCCCGCAAGCCATCGCCGAACTCGAATCGCAGGCGATCCGGCAGGCGATGGCCGCGACCGGCGGCAACAAGCTCGCCGCTTCGCGCCTGCTCGGCATCTCGCGCGCCACGCTGTACGAAAAGCTGGCCGCGATCGACCCGGCGGCGGCCTGAGGTGGGGCTTGTTTTTCTCTCTGGTCGGGTAAAGCTCGCCGCCAGTCAGGTCGAGCTTGATCCCGTTCGGGCTGAGTTCCCCTCCGTTCGGGCCGAGCTTCACTCCGTTCGGGCTGAGCCTGTCGAAGCCTGGTGTGGTACTCGCTGCAGGCACTTCGACAAGCTCAGTGCGAGCGGTAGTGGGAGGTCAGTGCGAACGGTGGTTTGCGCGGCTGCGAAGCGCTTCGCGGCGCATGTCGCAACGCATGTGTCCGCGCTAGCGGCGGCGCTGGCATGCGTTGCCCTGCTCTCAGTGCCAGCCGCAGCGCAAACACCAGGCGCGCCCCCAGCCCCGGCCCCAGCAGCCTCATCACCCACCCCCGCCCAACTCCAACGCGTCGAAGTCACCGGCGGCCGCGCCAGCGACATCGAGCAGCGGCGCGAATCGACCGCGGCCAAGATCATCATCGGCCGCGATGAGATCGATCGTTTCGGCGACAGCACCGTCGGCGATCTGCTCAAGCGCCTGCCGGGCGTGACGATCCAGGGCCGGCCCGGTCGCGGCGGCAACATCCGCATGCGGGGCCTGGGCAGTGGCTACACGCAGATCCTGCTCGACGGGCAACGTGTGCCGCCCGGCTTTTCGATCGACTCGCTGGCGCCGGAGCAGATCGAGCGCATCGAGATCCTGCGCGCGCCCACGGCGGAAACCGGCGCGCGCGCCATTGCCGGCACCATCAACATCATCACGCGCGAGGGTTACACCAAGCACATCAACGACCTGCGCCTGACGGCCGGGCTCGAGAACGGCCGGCTGCAACCGGCGCTCTCGTGGACGCGCAACGACACCGTCGGCCCGTTCATCTACAACTACTCGCTCTCGGCCTCCGAGCAGGACCGCGAGAGCGGCAGCACCAGCATCACCGAAGACCGCGACCTGCTCACCGACGCGCTCAAACTCGCTCAGAACGACACCGGCGCCGTGCGCGAAAAGCGCCAGAGCCTGCACGCCAGCGGCCGGCTGCAGTGGCGCGGCGAGCCGGGCGAATCGGCGACGCTGATCCCGGTGCTCATCTACAGCAGCGGTACCTCGCAGCGCAGTGGGCACCTCGTACAGACCAAGGGCGCGGACCCGGTGCCCTATGACCTGGCCCACACCGATGGCGACAGCAGCTTCACACTCGCTCGGCTGAACGCGCAGTGGAACCATCGCCTCGCTGACCTCGGCCGCATGGAGTGGAAAGCCGGCCTCGCGCAATCGCGCAGCGCGACGAACAGCTTGCGGATGGAGACCGGCAGCGGCGATCCGCGCACGCTGTCGGACGACGCGACCATCCGTGACCGCAACCTGTCGCTCGCGACCAAGTTCACCACGCTGATCGGCGGCGAGCACAGCCTGGTCGCCGGTGGTGAAGTCGAAAGCAACCGCCGCAACGAGCAGCGCATCACCCAGCAGAACGGCGCGCCACTGCTGGCCGATTTCGGCGACGACGTGAAGGCCTCGGCCAACCGCTTCGCCGCCTACGCGCAAGACGAATGGGAACTCACGCCCCACTGGGCGGCGCACGCCGGCCTGCGCTGGGAAGGCATCCAGACGCGTGGCAGCGGCGGTGGTGACACGGCCGATGCCAACCCCACCAACCGCAGCAGCGTCTGGACGCCGCTGCTGCACGCAGTCTGGAAGCCCGACCCCAAAGGCCGCGACCAGGTGCGCTTCAGCCTCACGCGCAGCTACCGTTCGCCGACGCTGCAAAACCTGATCGCCCGGCCCAGCATCAACAACCGCTACCCGCTGCCCGACCCCGGTACCACCGACCCGCGCAACCCCGGCAACACCTTCACCCAGGCCGATCGCGCCGGCAACCCCAACCTCAAGCCCGAACTCGCGACCGGCCTCGACATCGCGATCGAGCGCTACCTGCCAGGCAGCGGGCTGCTGAGTGCCAACGTGTTCTACCGCAGCATCAGCAACTACATGCGCAGCGTCACCTCGCTGGAGGCGGTGTCGTGGTCGGCCCAGCAGCGTTATGTGTCGCGCCCGCAGAACGTGGGTGATGCCACCACGGCGGGGCTGGAACTCGAAGCTAAGTTCCGGCTCAGCGATGTGTTCGACGGCGCGCCGGGCGTGGATGTGCGGGCCAATGCCAGCGTGTTCCGTTCCCGCGTGAAGAGTGTGCCCGGCCCGAACAACCGGCTCGACCAGCAGCCCGACGGCACGGCCAATCTGGGCGCCGACTACCGCCTGCCGAACACGCCGCTCACGATCGGCGGCAACCTCAACTGGACGCCCGGCTACGACACGCGCATCAGCGATGTGCAAACCGCGCTGCAAGGCCGCAAGCTGATCGTCGATGCTTATGCGCTCTGGGTCTTCGACCCCAGCCTGCAACTGCGCATCACCGCCAGCAACCTCGCGCCGGGTGATTACCGCACCGGCACCTCGGCGATCGAAACCGATGCAGGCTTGCGCGAAACCGCCGCCACCACCGCGCCGACCTACCTCAACCTGCAGATCCGGCTGGAGATGAAGCTCTGAGCAGCGACCCGAACGCCGAAGCCCTGCGCGAAGCGGCCCTGGCCACGCCGCCCGTGCAGTGGATGAAAGAAGCCGGCGCCGGCGCGCTCGGCCAGATCGTCACCATCGCCCCGGTGCTCACGCTCGGCCTGCTGGCCTACGCGCCGCTGGGCGCGATGGCGGTGCAGGTCGGCATGCCGGCGGCGTTCGTCGCCAGCGCGGTCGGCGGGGCGATCTTCGCCAAGGTGTGCGGCCGCGGCATGCCGACGGCCGGCCCGAGCTCGGCCTGCGCGGTGATCCTGGCGGCGCTGGTCGCGCAACTCGCGGCCGACCCGCAGCTCAGCCTCGCCAACCCGGCGCATGTGGCGCAGATCGTCGCCGTGGTGTCGGTCTGCGGCATGCTGATGGGCCTGCTGCAGATGGGTTTCGGCCTGCTGCGCCTGGGCACGCTGGCCAAGTTCGTGCCGCAGCCGGTGCTGGCGGGTTTCATGAACGGCGTGGCCGTGCTGATGCTGTTGGCGCAAGTGCCGATGCTGCTCGGCATCGCTGCGGCCCATGCACCGGTTTGGCAACGCTGGGCCCAAATCGAGCCGGCCACGGCGTTGATCGGCCTGGGGACCGTCGCCATCGTCTGGCTCGTGGCCTGGCGGCGACCGAGCGCGCCGGCGGTGCTGATCGCGATGGTGCTGGGCTCTCTGGCCTACGCGGGGCTGGATTGGCTGGCGCCCGATTGGCCGCTCGGTCCGCAGGTGGGCGCGCTGCCGCAAACCTTGACCCTGCCGCTGGCCTGGCAGGCATTCGCCGATGGCAGTGTGGTCGATCTGCTCTGGCGCCATTCGCGCACCGTGCTGCTCGATGCGCTGGTGCTGGCGATCATCGCCTCGCTGGATTCGATTCTCAGCGGCCGCTCGATCGACCAGAAGCTGGCCGCGCGCCACGAACCCAATCGCCAGTTGCTGGCGCACGGCCTGGCCAACGTCGCGGTCGGCTTGTTCGGCGGCGTGCCGCTGGTGTATGGGCGTGCGCGTGCGCTGGCTGTCTTGCGCGCCGGCGGCCGCTCGTGGCGCGCGGCGCTCGTCGGGCCACTGCTGCTGATCCCGCTGCTGCTCTGGGGCGGGCCGGTGGTCGATGCCATTGCCCGCATTCCGCTGGCGGTGCTCGCCGGCATCATGGCGACAGTCGCCATCGGCTTGATGGACGGCTGGACGCATCAGCTCGTGCGGCAATGGCTGGCCGGGGACCGCGCCCGTGAACTGCGGGCCAGCCTCGCCGTGGTGGCGGTGGTCTGCGCGGTGACGCTTTGGCTGGGCTTCATCGAAGGTGTGGCGGCCGGTGTGATGCTCTCGATGCTGCTTTTCATCACCGCGATGAAACGCTCGCTGCTGCGGGCGCAGCACAGCGGCGCCGCGCGGCCTTCGCGCCGGGTCTATCCGCTGGCTCAGGAGCAGGTGCTCGGCGCGCTGCGCTGGCAGATCGTCGTGCTGGAGCTGGAAGGCGCGCTCTTCTTCGGCAGCGCCGACCGGCTGGCGATCGAAGTGGAGCGGCTCGCGGCGGCGCATCGCTTCCTGGTGCTCGACCTCAAGCGCGTCACGATGATCGACGCGTCCGGCGCGGTGCAGCTCGAGCACCTGGCGGCGAGGCTGGGCAGGCGCGGCGTCGCGCTGTGGCTCGCGAGCGTGTCGCCCGACAACCGCCACGGCCAGGCGCTGCGCGCCTTCGGCACCTACCGGGCCGAGTTGCGCGACGACTGGTTTGCCGATGCCGACCACGCGACCGAAGCCGCCGAGCTGCAACTTCTGGCGCAGGCCGGCCAGCCGATCGCCCACAGGGTGGCGGCGCTGGAAGAATCGGTGCTGGTCCACGGCCTCAGCGCGGCGCAGCTCGCACTCGTGCGCACTCGGCTGAGGCCGCAGTGGCTCGCGGCGGGCGAATACCTCTTCCGCGAAGGCGACGAAGGCCACGGGCTCTATGTGTTGATCGAAGGCTCGATCACCGTGCTGAGCCAGGCGCCGTCGCCCGAAGGCCTGCCTCAGCGCTTCGTGAGCTTTTCGCCTTCGATGATGCTGGGCGAAATGGCCATGCTCGACGGACGCGGGCGCACGGCCGATGCGCGGGCGGATGTGACTTCCCTTGTCTACGGACTCTCGAAAGCCGACCTCGCCGCCCTCGGCCACGCCGATTCGGGGCTGACTGCCCAGCTTTACCGAAACATGGCCCTGCACCTCGCCGAGCGCCTGCGCGTGGCTTCTGCCGCGTGGCGGGCCGCCTGACCCCCACGTTCGAGGGGCAGAGCTCGCTGGCGCGGAAAAGTGCACGGGGCAAGAATCACCTCCCCACCTGTTCGATGGCCCTCCGAGATGTGTCTGGTGATCGATCATTGTCCGAATATTGATCACAATAATTTTATGTTTGTCTGAAATTCAGGCATTTACCCCGGTTTCACTCCCCCAGTTTTTCTGCATGTCCATCCTCGCTTCACCTTTGGTCTGGTTGCGTCGCGCGCTGATGCTGGCTTGTGCCTGCACGCCGCTGCTGGGCCAAACCCAAGGCGTCGACGGCGAAACCGAGCGCCGCGTCGAGTTGCGCACGCAGGCCGTCGCATACGAGCACGGTGAAGGCGTCACGCGTGACCGCACGCGCGCCGCGGCGCTCTACTGCGAGGCGGCCCGGCTGGGCGATGCCGAGGCGCAATACAACCTCGGCTGGATGTACGCCAACGGCCGCGGCGTGGCGCATGACGACGTGCTCGCCGCCTACTTCTTCAACGCGGCGGCCGAGCAGGGCGACGAGAAGGCCATCGCCATGCTGCAGCGCGTTGGCGGCCCGCCGCAGCTCATGCCCGAATGCATGCGCGACCCCACGCCGCCCGAGCCCGAAGCGCCGCCCGCCTGGCCCAACGCGCCGGCGGTCATCAACTCCAAGGCGCCGAAGCCACTGCTAGATCTGGTCGAGAAAATCGCGCCCGAATACCTCGTACACCCGCAGTTCGCGCTGACCATCATGGAGGCCGAATCGCGCTTCAACCCGGTCGCGCTCTCGCCCAAGAACGCGATGGGGCTGATGCAGTTGATCCCCGAAACCTCGGCTCGATTCAACGTCAAGAAACCCTTCGACCCGGCGCAGAACATCCGCGGCGGCGTGGCCTACCTGCGCTGGCTGCTGGCCTATTTCGAAGGCGACGTAGCCCTGGTCGCTGCCGCGTACAACGCCGGCGAAGGCACGGTCAACCGCTACCGCGGCGTGCCGCCGTATGCCGAGACGCGCGCCTATGTGCAGCGCGTGTTGAAGGGCGTGGGCGCCACCGCCTACCCCTTCGACGCGAAGGTGACGGACGCCTCGCCGCAGCTCGCGTCGATCAGGGAAGCCCGCCGCATCAAGTAGCGGCAGGATCGGCGAGCGGCCCAAGGGTCGCTGCCATGTGTAACTCAGTGTTTGCCCTGAGTTGGTGCAAAGTGGCACAGCGTTTGCACCCTGGCAGTTCCATTCACCCGAAGGAGACTGCTTTCATGACGCCACAACACCGTCGCACATTCGTCGCCAGCGCTGCGGCTTGCGCCATTGCCTTGCTCGCATCGACCGCTGCGCCGCTTGCCTTTGCGCAAGCCAAGAACGAGATCCGCATCGCCCACGTCTACAGCAAGTCCGGCCCACTCGAAGCCTACGGCAAGCAAACGCAGACCGGCCTGATGATGGGCCTCGACTACGCGACCGGTGGCACGATGATGGTCGGCGGCAAGAAGATCGTCGTGATCGAGAAGGACGACCAGGGCAAGCCCGACGTGGGCAAGAACCTGCTGGCCACCGCCTATGGCGACGACAAGGCCGACATCGCCGTCGGCCCCAGCTCGTCCGGCGTGGCGCTGGCGCTGCTGCCGGTCGCCGAGGAATACAAGAAGCTGCTGCTGGTGGAGCCGGCGGTGGCCGATTCGATCACCGGCGACAAGTGGAACAAGTACATCTTCCGCACCGGCCGCAACAGCTCGCAGGACGCGATCAGCAACGCCGTGGCGCAGGACCGTGAAGGCACGGTGATCGCCACGCTCGGCCAGGACTACGCCTTCGGCCGTGACGGCGTGAAGGCCTTCAAGGATTCGCTGAAGAAGGCCAAGATCGTCCACGAGGAGTATCTGCCCGCAGCGACAACCGACTTCACCGCCGGGGCCCAACGTCTGATCGACGCGCTCAAGGACAAGCCCGGCCGCAAGGTGATCTGGATCATCTGGGCCGGCGCCGGCAACCCGTTCAAGATCGCCGACCTGGACCTGAAGCGCTACAACATCGAGATCGCGACCGGCGGCAACATCATGCCGGCGATGGTCTCGTACAAGGCCTTCCCCGGCATGGAAGGCGCAACGTACTACTACTTCGGCATCCCGAAGAATCCGGTCAACGAATGGCTGGTCGCGAACCACTACAAGCTCTACAAGACACCGCCCGACTTCTTCACTGCCGGTGGCATGAGTGCCGCGATCGCGATCGTCGAAGCGCTCAAGAAGACGGGCGGCGACACCAGCAGCGACAAGCTCATCAAGACGATGGAAGGCATGAGCTTCGAGACGCCGAAGGGCAAGATGACCTTCCGCAAGGAAGACCACCAGGCGATGCAGAGCATGTACCACTTCAAGATCAAGGTCGACCCGGCCTTCGCCTGGGGTGTGCCCGAACTCGTGCGCGAGATCAAGCCCGAAGAGATGAACGTGCCGATCAAGAACAAGCGGTAAGCGGCTTGCTCGAAACCAAAGACCTCACCATCCGGTTCGGCGGCCATGTGGCCGTCGATCACGTGAGCTGCGCCTTCGAACGTGGCACGCTCACGGCGATCGTCGGCCCCAACGGTGCAGGCAAGACCACCTACTTCAACCTGATCTCCGGGCAGTTGCGCGCGACCAGCGGCTCGGTGCATTTGAAGGGCGTGGACATCACGAACGAATCGGCCTCGGCGCGCACGCACCGCGGACTCGGCCGGGCGTTCCAGTTGACGCAGTTGTTCCCCAACCTCTCGGTGGTCGAGAACGTGCGGCTGGCGGTTCAATCGCGCCGCAAGCAGGGCCTGAACATGTGGTCGGTGTGGCTGGACCATCGCAACACGCTGGAGCGTGCGCATGCGCTGGTCGAGCGCGTGAAGCTCGGCGACCGGGCGCAGGCCGCGGCCGCCAGCCTGCCGCACGGCGACCAGCGCAAGCTCGAAGTGGCGATGCTGATGGCGCTCGAACCCACCGTCTACATGTTCGACGAACCGACCGCCGGCATGAGCGTGGACGATGTGCCGGTGATCCTCGACCTGATCCGCGCGCTGAAGCAGGAATCGAACAAGACCGTGCTGCTCGTCGAACACAAGATGGACGTGGTGCGCGAGCTGGCCGACCGCATCATCGTGCTGCACAACGGCCAGCTCGTGGCCGATGGCGAACCGGCTGCGGTGATCGCATCACCCGTCGTGCAGAGCGCGTACCTTGGCCTCACCGCGGAGGAAGCGCAATGACGAAGCCGCTGCTGCAACTCCAGGCCGTGCAGACCCACATCGGCGCGTACCACATCCTGCATGGCGTGGACTTTGTGGTGCCCGAAGGCGAGGTGACCATGCTGCTGGGCCGCAACGGTGCCGGCAAGACGACCACATTGCGGACCATCATGGGCTTGTGGGCGGCCTCGGCCGGGGAGGTGGTGTTCGACGGCCAGCCCATCGGTGGCACCACGAAGCAAAGCTTGACGCCCGACATCGCCCAGCTCGGCATCGCCTACGTGCCCGAGAACATGGGCATCTTCGGCGACCTCTCGGTTCGCGAGAACCTGCTGCTCGCCGCCCGCAACGCCCGCACCGTCGAGCAGATGGACTCGCAGCGGCTGGAGTGGCTCTTCGGCCTCTTCCCGGCGCTCAAGAAGTTCTGGCTGTATCCGGCCGGCAAGCTCTCGGGCGGGCAAAAGCAGATGCTCGCGATCGCCCGCGCAATGGTCGAACCGCGGCGCCTGCTGTTGATCGACGAGCCCAGCAAGGGCCTCGCACCGGCCATCGTGCAAAACCTCATCACCGCGCTGCGCGAACTGAAGAAGACGAGCACGACGGTGTTGCTGGTCGAGCAGAACTTCGGCGTGGCCAAGGCGCTGGGCGACCACGTGGCGGTGATGGACAGCGGCCGCATCGTGCACTGTGGCGCGATGGCCGAGCTTGCGCAGGACGACGATCTTCAACACCGCCTGCTCGGGCTTTCACTCGCGGCACATCAATGAGTACTACCTCGCCATCTAAGGTGACCAAGGCGACCACCGCCGCAACCCCCGAAGCCGCCGCATCGCCCGTTCCTAAGGCGAGCTTCGACTGGATCCCGATTGCGCTCGTCGCCCTGCTCGTGCTTGCCGCCTTCCCGCTGATCGGCTCACCCACCAGCTGGCTCACGCTGACCGTCGCCGGCCTGGCGATGGGCATGATCATCTTCATCATCGCCTCCGGCCTCACGCTGGTCTTCGGCCTGATGGACGTGCTCAACTTCGGCCACGGCGTGTTCATCGCGCTCGGCGCTTACCTCGCGACCAGCGTGCTCGGCGGCATGGCCGACTGGACGGCCTCGGATGTGCTGTGGCGTAACCTCACCGCAGTCTTCGCCGCGATGCTCGTCGCGATGGTGCTGGCGAGCGCGGTCGGCTGGGCCTTCGAGCGCGTGCTGGTGCGGCCGGTGTACGGGCAACACCTGAAGCAGATCCTCATCACCATGGGCGGCATGATCATCGGCGAGGAGTTGATCAAGGCGATCTGGGGCGCCACGCCCATCCCCATCGAGATGCCGCAGGCGCTGCGCGGCGTCATCACGGTCGCGATCGGCAACGACACGGCAGCGGTCGAGAAATTCCGCCTGCTCGCCACGCTGATCGGCGCGGGTGTGCTGCTCGCGATGCTCTTCACGCTCAACCGCACCAAGCTCGGCCTGCTGATCCGCGCGGGCGTGCAAGACCGTGAGATGGTCGAGAGCCTGGGTTATCGCATCCGCCGCCTCTTCGTCGGCGTATTCGTCGCCGGCTCGGCGCTCGCTGGTTTGGGCGGCGCGCTCTGGGGCATCTACCAGCACGGGGTGACACCGCAGATCGGCGCGCATGTGAACGTACTGATCTTCATCGTCATCATCATCGGCGGGCTGGGCTCGACGCTGGGCTGCCTCGTGGGCGCGCTGCTCGTGGGGCTGATGGCCAACTACACCGGCTTTCTGGCGCCCAAGGTGGCGATGTTCTCGAACATCGGGCTGATGGTGGCGATCTTGCTGTGGCGGCCGCAGGGCTTGTATCCGGTGGCGAACCGGTGAGCAACAGGCCCAAAAAATGCTGAACCGACTCCTCTCCCACGACCTGCCGCGCAACCGCTGGCTGGCGCTCGTGCTCGCCGCCATCGTGCTGGCGCTCGCCTTCACACCCTTCCTGTTCCCGGGCACCAAGGCGCTCAACGTGGCCGCGAAGATCATCGTCTTCATCGTGCTCGTCGCGAGCTTCGACCTGCTGCTGGGCTACACCGGCATCGTGAGCTTCGCGCACACCATGTTCTTCGGCATCGGCGCGTATGGCGTGGCCATCGCCAGCACGCGCATCGGGCCCACCTGGGGCGCGATGGCGCTTGGCATCGTGGTGGCACTCGCCGTCTCGCTGCTGCTCTCGCTGGTGATCGGGCTCTTCAGCCTGCGGGTGAAGGCGATCTTCTTCGCGATGATCACGCTCGCCGTGGCCTCGGCGTTTTCTTCGCTGGCTTCGCAGCTCTCCGACTTCACCGGCGGTGAAGACGGGTTGACCTTCAAGGTGCCCGAAGCGCTGAGCCCCGGCACCTCGTACCTCGACGATCCGTTCCTCGGCGCGGCTATCGACGGCCGCTTTCTCACCTACTACCTGCTGTTCTTTGCGGCGCTGGCGCTGGTGCTGGTGATGTTGCGCATCGTCAACTCGCCCTTCGGCCGCGTGTTGCAGGCGATCCGCGAGAACGACTTTCGGGCCGAGGCCATCGGCTACCGCACCGTCGTCTACCGCACCCTGTCGAACGTGCTCTCGGCCCTGTTCGCCACGCTGGCCGGCTCGCTGCTGGCGCTGTGGCTCCGATATAACGGGCCGGATACGACGCTCTCTTTCGAGATCATGCTGGATGTTCTGCTGATCGTCGTCATCGGCGGCATGGGCACGGTCTACGGCGCAGTGATCGGCAGCGTGCTGCTGGTGCTGGCGCAGAACTACCTGCAGGACCTGATGAAGCTCGGCGCCTCTGCCGTCGAAGGCATTCCGGTGCTCTCGCAACTGGTCTCGCCCGACCGCTGGCTGCTCTGGCTCGGCATTCTCTTCGTGCTCTCCGTCTACCACTTCCCGACCGGCGTCGTCGGGCGGCTGCGCGCCATGCGCAGGCGAACATAACGACGCCACTTCATGTTCGACCCGGTTAGAAAACAACAGGAGACAAGAATGAAGACAGAGGCTACGACAGAGACGAAGAGAGAGGCGACGCGATTGGCGTTGCTGATGGCGACGGTCGCAGGCGCCGCGGCACTTGCGGGCTGCAGCGGTGACGACGGTACACCGGCCAACACCAAGCCCGGCTATCTCGGCACGATCACGCAAGCCAGCTACGACGGCGTCAGCGATGACCTGCTCACCGCCGGCCTCGGCAAGACCGGCATCGGCGGCTTGCTGCCAGCCTATGCCGATCCGCTCCACCCCACGGCGGCCGAGCTGCGCCGCGCCAACATCTACAACAGCTATCGCGCCTTGCTCGACATGACGGCTGCCGGCGGCTACGGCACGCTTTACGGTCCGAACGTGGCGTCGGATGGCACGGTGACCACCGGCGAAGGCAAGGTCGCCGGCACCGAATACATCGCCTTCAGCGACGACGGCAGCGGCACGAAGAACGTGACGCTGATGGTGCAACTGCCCAGCACTTTCGACCCGGCCAACCCCTGCATCATCACCGCCACCTCATCGGGTTCACGCGGCGTGTACGGCGCCATGTCGACCGGCGAATGGGGCCTGAAAAAAGGCTGCGCCGTGGCCTACAGCGACAAGGGCACTGGCTCCGCGACGCACGATCTGCAGAACGACACCGTGCCGCTCATCGATGGCACGCGCACCACCTCGGCGGCAGCGGGCAAGAACGCCCAGTTCCGCGCGCCGCTCAGCGCTGCAGAGTTGGCTGCGTTCAATGCCGACACGCCCAACCGCTTCGCCTTCAAGCACGCGCACTCACAGCAGAACCCGGAGAAGGATTGGGGCGCGAGCACGCTGCAGGCGGTCGAGTTCGCGTACTACGTGATCAACGAGCGCTTCGGCAACACGTCCTTGAGCGGCCAGCGGCTCGCGACCTTCGCGCCCGGCAACACCATCGTGATCGCGTCGAGCGCTTCCAACGGCGGCGGTTCGGCGCTCGCCGCGGCCGAGCAGGACACGAAGGGCCTAATCAGCGGCGTGGCCGTGTCGGAGCCGGCCGTCGAGCTGCCCAAGCAGCCCGGCGTGACGGTGGTGCGCGGCAGCACCACGCTGGCCATCGTGGGCAAGCCCTTGATCGATTTCACGACGTATGCCGATGTGTTCCAGAGCTGCGCCTCGCTCTCGTCGCAACTCGCGGGGACGCCGTTCCAGGCAAGTTATGCGGCGGGCTTCGGCTTCTTCGCCGGTAACCGCTGCGCCACGCTGAAGAGCAAGGGGCTGTTGACCGCCGCGACGACCGCCGGCCAGGCCGACGAAGCCCTGCAGAAGCTGCGTGACTACGGCTGGGAGGTCGAGTCGAATCAGCTTCACGCCTCGCTCGCCGCGTTCGAAGTGGCCTCGGCCGTGGGCGTGACCTTCGCCAACGGGCTCTCGCGCGCCAGCGTCAAGGACAACCTCTGCGGCTACAGCTTTGCCTCGACCACCGCTGCCGGCGTGATCAACGTGCTGGCGGCCGACGCGCTCGCGCAGATGGCCGCCACCGGCAATGGCGTGCCGCCATCGAGCGGTGTGCAGTTGATCGCCAACAACAACGCGGCCGGCCCGGTGCGCAGCCTGTTCTCTGCCTCGCCAAGCAGCGGCACGGCAGACATGAACGCCGATGGGTCGCTGTGCCTGCGCAACCTCGTGACCGGCACCGACGCGGCGGCGCTCAAGCTGCAAGCCGGCGTCGACGAGACCCGCCGCAACGGCAACCTGCACGGCAAGCCTGCCATCATCGTGCACGGCCGCTCGGACGCGCTGCTGCCGGTGAGCCACACCTCGCGGCCGTACTACGCGCTCAACAAGGTGGCGGAAGGCGCGGCCAGCAAACTCTCGTACATCGAGGTGACGAACGCTCAGCACTTCGACACCTTCATCGGCCTGCCGACGATCCTGCCTGGCTACGACACGCGCTACATCCCGCTGCACGTTTACTTGAACCGTGCGCTCGATGCCGTCTACGCCAACCTGAAGAATGGCACCGCGCTGCCCGCGAGCCAGGTGCTGCGCACGGTGCCCCGCGGCGGCACTGCGGGCGCAGCGCCGGCCATCACGGCGGCCAACGTGCCGGCGATCGCTGCCACGCCCGCGGCTGCGGACGCGATCGGCTTTGCCGGCAGCACGGTGACGGTTCCGGACTGACCACCTTTTTCACTCGAGCGAGTCGGTCATGTCTTTCACGTCGAACTATGTCCAATGCGAAGGGCGCGAACTCCACTACACCGAGTGGGGTGCGCAGCATGCCGAGACTGTGGTTGCATGGCATGGCCTGGCGCGCACCGCGCGCGACATGGACGAGGTGGCCGAGCACCTCGCACAGCGCTACCGCGTGATCTGCCCGGACACCATCGGCCGCGGCCTGAGCCAATGGAGCCCGGAGCCGGAGCGCGAATACTGCCTGCCGTTTTATGTGCGGCAGGCGGTGTCGCTGGTCGATCAGCTCGGGCTGGCGCAGTTTCACTGGATCGGCACCTCGATGGGCGGCGCGATCGGCACGCTGGCTGCTGCGGGGGCCTTGCGCGGGCGCATCCGCCGGCTCATCTTGAACGACAACGGGCCGCAACTCGCCGAGTCGGCCATCGCGCGCATCCGTGGCTATGCTGGCAACCCGGCCTCGTTTGCGACGGTGTCGGAACTGGAACAATACTTTCGCACAGTCTACAAACCATATGGCTGGCTGAGCGATGCGCAATGGCGCCGCCTCACCGAAACCTCGACGCGCCGCTTGCCAGACGGCCGTGTGACGCCGCACTACGACCCGAACATGGTGATGCAGTTCACCCACCATCACGACGAGTACACGCTGTGGGACGAATGGGACAGCCTGGAACTGCCGGTGCTGTGCCTGCGCGGAGAGAACTCCGATCTGCTGTTGCGCGAAACCGCCGAGCAGATGCGGCAGCGCGGCCCGCAGGCCGTGGTGGTCGAAATCGAAGGCTGTGGCCACGCCCCGGCGTTGAACACGCCGGCGCAGTTGGCTTTGGTCGAGCGGTTCTTCAGCGCCGCTTGAGTCAGCTAGCGCGCGCCTCGGTTGCCGCCGAGCAGAAGCGCTGCTTCGAGCGACTGGATGCGCAACAACGCGTCGTTCAAGCGCCCATGAAGATCATCCGCCATGTGCGCTTGCACCGTCGGCACGTCCAGTTCGATTTCGGGGGCGAAACGCAGCGGCAGGGCCGGCGTGTCGATCATCAGCGAGCGGGCGATGCCGCTCTTCCACAAGACCGGTTGTCGTGCGCTGGGCGCGTTGTCGTCCAGAGGCCAGGGATGCAAGGTCATGAAATCTCCTGAGTGGGGAAAAACCAATCGATCACCGATGAGCAATCAGAGAGAGCAAGGCGCGTGCCCATGACATCAAACACTGGGGCCAGTCGCCACCCCTCATTTGTGTGGTCGTTCGTCAAGACTGCCGATGAAACAACAGTAAGCGACGCGTTACCTATGCAATATCGGCGCGATGCGCGGCAATGTGTAGGACGCCGCTGCGATCGGCGCCGGAGCGGCGGCAATCGACGAATCAAGCGAGTGCGAGCCAGTGGCGCAGCACGCTGCGCAACCGGTCAAGCTGGATCGGCTTGCTCAGGTGTTCGTCCATGCCGGCGGCGAGGCTGGCCAGGCGGTCGCTGTCCATCGCGTGCGCGGTGAGTGCGATGATGGGGAAACGCGGCAGCCGGCCGGCGGCTTGCAGCGCGCGCAGGCGGCGGGTGGTTTCCAGGCCATCCATGCCCGGCATCTGGATGTCCATCAGCACCAGATCGGGCGGGTCTTTCTCGCAGCAGGCCATGGCTTCTTCGCCACTGCTGGCGACCGATGGCGCCAAGCCCAGCGCGGCCACCATCTCGCGGGCGATGATCTGGTTGAGCGCGTTGTCTTCGACCACCAGCACATTCGCCTTGCTGCGCCGCGCTTCGACCACTGGCGCCGCGCCGGATGAGTCTGCCACCTTGGCAGTTTCGGGCTCGGCAACCGACGGCGTGACTTGCCGCGGCCGCACCAGCGTGTACAGATCGGCCGGCGTCATTGGCGAAAACATCAGTCGCACCCGGCCGGGCTCTGCGGCGATGCGGACCTTGCGGATGTCGAAATCCGGCCGCAGCAGCAGCGTCACCGGCACCTCGGGCAGGAGTTCGGCGAGCAGGGCGGCGAGCTCGGGTGGATGAGTGATCGACGCTTCCGACAGCACCACGCAACCCGGCGCGGCGCGCGCTGCTCCATCCCCTTCACCTCGCAGCGCCGCCAGCGCCTCCTGCACGTCGGCCAGTGGCTCGCACGACCAGCCGATGCGCGCCAGCCGGTTGCGGATGTGGTGGCCACTCGCGGCCGATCGCCCGATCACCCAGGCGCAGCCTGTGGGCGGGGCTGCGGCCGCAAGCGCTCGCAGCGGTTGATCGCCTGCCAAGCCCAGCCGCAAATCGACGCTGAAGTACGAGCCCTCTCCGGGTGCACTGTGCACCGCCACCTCGCCCTCCATCAGGCTGGCCAGCAGGCGCACCACCGAGAGGCCCAGGCCGGTGCCGCCGTAGCGCCGGCCGATGCCGGAATCGGCCTGCACGAACGGGTCGAACACCCGCTGCGAGGTGGCGCTGTCCATGCCGATGCCGCTGTCGCGCACCTTGAAGCGGACGCGGCAGGTGCGCGGCGCTTCGGCATCGGATGCATCGATGTCATCTTCTTCCACCTCCACCGTCGCCAGCACGAAACCCTGCGCTGTGAACTTGACGGCATTGCTCAACAGGTTGGAGACGATCTGCCGCACGCGCCGCGCATCGCCGCGCACTCGCGTGATGTCCCCCAGGTAATCGGAGCCGACCTGCAGGCCCTTCTTGCGCATGTGCGGCATGAAGCTGCGCAGGCAGTCGGCGGCGAGCTCGGCCAGATCGAACTCGTCTTGCTGCAGCTCCAGGCTGCCGGAATCGGCGCTGGCGAAATCGAGCACATCGTCGAGGATGCGAAGCAGCGAGACGCCCGACTGGCGCGCCAGTTCCAGGTAGTGATGCTGCTCGTCGTTCTCGGCCAGCAGTTGCGCGAGCTGGTTCATGCCCAGCATGCCGTTGAGTGGCGTGCGCAGCTCGTGGCTCATGTGCGCAAGGAAGCTGGCTTTGGCCTCGTTGGCGCGTTCGGCCGCGAGGCGCTGGGCCTCGGCCTGCGCGAGCGCTGTTTCCAGGCCGCGCGTGCGCTCGCGAACCCGTTGCTCCAGCACGGCGCGCTGCGCCTCCAGCGCCTCGGTGGCCAGCACCTGCTCGTGGACGTCATAGAGCGCGCCGACCAGCACCGCAGGCTCGCCGTTGGCATCGGGCCAGACCGTGGCGCGGCCGCGAAACCAGCGCCAGTTCCCGGCCTTCACCCGCAGCCGTACCTGGCAGCCGGCGCCGCCGAGTTGTGCGGTGGCGATGGCGTAGGTCTGTTGCAGCGTCGCCAGATCCTCGGGATGGATGCGCTCGCGCAAAGCCTCCATGTCGTTCGGAAACTCATGGACGGCAAAACCGAGCATTTCCTTGTAACGCGGTGAGTACCAGACCTCGCCGGTCTTGAGATCGCGCTCCCAGACCCCTTCGCTCAGGCTGTCGAACAGGCGGCGGTCGTTCGCCTCGGCGGCGGCGGTCAGCGGACCGCGCAGTGCGCGGGGCGCGTCTTTCGGCGGTGGGGCGGCGTCGTCACTCATGGGTGAAGCGTGGCGGAGCAGCGTGGTGCACCGGATATTAGGGCAGGCACCAGAGGCAAGGGTGGGTATTTGCGAGGGCCCGCACGGGCGCCGATCCCCGTCCCTAGAATCTTTCGCTCCCGCAGGAAGGACCCTCCCGTATGACCGATGGTGCGAACACCTCGACCCCGCGCTCCACTCCGATTTCGCCGATCGCCGAAGGCCACAAGCCCGAAGCCGCCGCCACCGCCACCGCGGCACCAGACCACTCCGGAAGAGGCCTGATCCGCATCCGCGGTGCGCGCCAGCACAACCTGAAGAACCTCGACCTCGATATCCGCACCGGCGAGATGACGGTCGTGACCGGGCCGAGCGGCTCGGGCAAATCGAGCCTGGTGTTCGACACGCTGTATGCCGAAGGCCAGCGCCGTTACGTGGAAACCTTCAGCGCCTACGCGCGGCAGTTTCTTGACCGCATGGACCGGCCTGCGGTCGACCGCGTCGACGGTGTGCCGCCCGCCATCGCCATCGACCAGACCAACCCGGTGCGCAGCTCGCGCAGCACGGTCGGCACGATGACCGAGCTGAACGATCACCTGAAGCTGCTCTACGCCCGCGCCGCGCAGCTCTTCGACAAGCAGACCGCGCAGCCGGTGCGGCACGATTCGCCGGAGACGATCTACGCCGAGCTGATGCAGCGCACGGTGGATGGCGACCCGCGCCTGGTCGTCACCTTCCCGGTCGAATTGCCCGGCAGCGCCACCGCCGAAGACGTGGAGCAATGGCTCGCGGCCAGCGGCTTCACGCGTGTGCAGGCGGAGCGAGAGGTGGCTTCGCCGACGGGGCCGCGCAAGCTGCTGGATGTGGTGGCCGATCGGTTTCGGATTCAGGGTGTGGAGAAGGTGCGCGCGGTCGAGGCGATCGAGACGGCGTTGAAGCGGGGCGCGGGCCGCGTGAATGTGTATGCGACGGCCGAAGGCGCAGAGCCGGTGCTGTGGCGCTTCTCGACCGGCCTGCATTGCCCGGAGAGCGACCTGCGTTATGCCGACCCGCAACCGGCGCTGTTCTCGTTCAACTCGGCCTATGGCGCCTGCGACACCTGTCGCGGCTTCGGCCGGGTGATCGGTGTCGATTACGGCCTGGTCATCCCCGACCCGAAGAAGACGCTGCGCGCCGGCGCGATCAAGACGCTGCAAACCCCGGCCTGGAAAGAGAACCAGGACGACCTGATGCAGTACGCCGGCGAGGCCGGCATTCCGCGCGACACCGCGTGGTCGCAGCTCAGCGAGGCGCAGCGCGATTGGGTCATCAACGGCTCGCCGCACTGGAGCGGCAAGTGGAACAAGCAGTGGTACGGCGTCAAGCGCTTCTTTGAATACCTCGAATCGAAGGCCTACAAGATGCACATCCGCGTGCTCTTGTCGAAGTACCGCGCCTACACGCCCTGCGGCACCTGCGGCGGCGCGCGGCTCAAGACCGAGTCGCTGCTCTGGCGACTGGGCAGCAAGGGTGACGCTGACGGTGTGCTCGCCCCTGCCAAGCGCTTCATGCCGCACGGCGTGCAATGGAAGCGCGATCAGCTCGAAGCGTTGCCGGGCCTCACGGTGCACGACCTGATGCTGATGCCGATCGACCGCATCCGGCGCTTCTTCGATGGCCTCTCGCTGCCGAGCACCATGCTCGACGATGCCTTGAAGCTGCTGCTCGACGAAGTGCGCACGCGTCTGAAGTACCTGTGCGATGTCGGCATCGGTTACCTCACGCTCGACCGCCAGAGCCGCACGCTGAGCGGCGGAGAAGTGCAGCGCATCAACCTCACGACCGCGCTCGGCACCTCGCTGGTCAACACCATGTTCGTGCTCGACGAGCCCAGCATCGGCCTGCACCCGCGTGACATGAACCGCATCATCGTGGCCATGCACCGGCTGCGCGATGCGGGCAACACGCTGGTCGTCGTCGAACACGACCCGGCGGTGATGCTGGCGGCCGACCGGCTGATCGACATGGGCCCCGGCCCGGGCGAGCGCGGCGGGCAGATCGTCTTCGACGGTACACCCGAAGCCATCCGCGAAGCCGATACGCTGACCGGTGCCTACCTCGGCGCGCGCAAGCAGGTCGGCATGGGGCTGAAGCGTCTGGTGACCGATTCGAGCAAGAAGCTCATCCTGCAAGGCGCGCGCGACCACAACCTGAAGGACGTGACGGTCGAGTTCCCGTTGCAGCACCTGGTGTGCGTGACGGGCGTCTCGGGCTCGGGCAAGAGTACCTTGATGCAGGACGTGCTGTTCCCGGCGCTCGCGCGCCACTTCGGCAAGGCCACCGAAACACCCGGCGAGCACGATGCGCTGCTGGGGGCCGATTGGCTTACTGATGCCGTCTTCGTCGACCAGTCGCCGATCGGCAAGACCGCGCGCTCCAACCCTGCGAGTTACGTGGGCGCGTTCGACGAGATCCGCAAGCTCTTCGCCCAAACACCGCTCGCGGCACAGCGCGGCTACGGCCCCGGCATGTTCAGCTTCAACGCCGGCAACGGCCGCTGCCCGACCTGTGGCGGCTCCGGCTTCGAGCATGTGGAGATGCAGTTCCTGAGCGACGTCTACTTGCGCTGCCCCGATTGCGATGGCCGCCGCTACCGCGCCGAACTGCTGGAAGTGAAGATCGATCGCCGCCTGCCCGGTGACCTGATCCGCGACCTCAGCGTGGCCGATGTGCTGGAGCTGACGGTCAGCGAAGCGGTGCAACTCTTTCGTGACGACCGCGAGGTTCTGCGCGTGCTGCAGCCCATCGTCGATGTGGGTCTGGAATACGTGAAGCTAGGCCAGCCGGTGCCGACCTTGAGCGGCGGCGAAGCGCAGCGTTTGAAGCTCGCCGGCTTCCTCGCCGAAGCCGCCCAAGGCGCAAGCGCGAGCCGCCAATCGGTGGCGAAGAAGGGCACGCTCTTCATGTTCGACGAGCCGACGACGGGCCTGCACTTCGACGACATCGCGAAGCTGATGCGTTCCTTCCGCAAGCTTCTCGATGCCGGCCATTCGCTGGTGGTGATCGAGCACAACCTCGACGTGATCCGCGCCGCCGATTGGCTGATCGACCTCGGGCCGGAAGGCGGTGAAGCCGGTGGGCTGGTGGTGTGCACGGGCACGCCGGATGACGTGAAGCTGCATCCGACCTCGCATACCGGACTGGCGCTCCGGGACTATGACGAAGCCATGGGCGTGACGCACTCGGTGCGCGAACCCGCACTTCTTCCTTCACCGGGCCAAGGCCAGGATGGGGGCGTCCCGATGCAAACCCAATTCCTCGAAGCGCGCCGCGCTGCGCGCATCCAGGACGAAGGCTCGATCCGCATCGTCAACGCCCGCGAGCACAATCTCAAGTCGCTCGACGTGAGCATTCCGCGCGGCAAGTTCAGCGTGATCACCGGCGTATCGGGTTCGGGCAAATCCACGCTCGCATTCGACATCCTCTTCAACGAAGGCCAGCGCCGTTACCTTGAATCTCTCAACGCCTATGCGCGCAGCATCGTGCAGCCCGCGGGCCGGCCGGAAGTGGATGCCGTCTACGGCATTCCGCCCACCGTCGCGATCGAACAGCGCCTGAGCCGCGGTGGCCGCAAGAGCACCGTGGCCACTACCACCGAGGTGTGGCACTTCCTGCGCCTGCTGTACGTCAAGCTCGGCCTGCAGCACTGCACCAAGGACGGCTCGCCCGTCAAACCGCAAAGCGCCGAGAGCATCGCCGCGCAATTGCTGCGCGACCACAAGGGCCAGCACGTGGGCTTGCTTGCGCCGCTGGTCGTCAACCGCAAGGGCGTCTACACCGACCTCGCCAAATGGGCCAAGGGGCGCGGCCACACGCACTTGCGCGTCGATGGTGAGTTCCTGAAGGTCGACCCGTGGCCGCGGCTCGACCGCTTCAAGGAGCACACGCTCGAGCTGCCGGTAGGCAGCATCGTCGTCAGCGCCGCCAACGAAGCCGAGTTGCGCACCATGCTGGCCAGCGCGCTCGAAGTCGGCAAGGGCGTGATGCACCTGCTGGCCCCGCTCGATGGCCTGCACGGCGCCATGCTCGCGGGCACCAGCACGGCGAAGATCGGCGCGGTGAAGGTCTTCAGCACCAAGCGCGCCTGCCCGACCTGCGGCACCAGCTATGCCGAGCTAGACCCCCGCATGTTCAGCTACAACAGCAAGCACGGCTGGTGCACCACCTGCGTCGGCACCGGCCTGGCGCTCACCCGCGAGCAGCGCAAGGCCTACGACGATTCGGTGCGCGACGATGCCGACAAGGGCCGCGAGCAAAGCTTCCCGTCGGAGGAGCAAGAGGTCGAAGGCGTGGTCGATGAACCCTGCCCCGACTGCGCCGGCACGCGCCTCAACCCGGCGGCCCGCGCCGTCACCTTCGAAGGCCATTCGATCGCGTGGATCGCGCAATGGTCGGTGGCCGATGCGCGCGCCTGGGTTGAATCGCTGAAGCTTGTCGGCCGTGATGCCGAAATCGCCCGCGATGTGGTCACCGAGATCCGCAACCGGCTCGAGTTCCTCGAAGAAGTCGGCCTCGGCTACCTCACGCTCGACCGCGCCGCGCCGACGTTGAGCGGCGGCGAAGCCCAGCGCATCCGCCTGGCCGCGCAGCTCGGCAGCAACCTGCAAGGCGTCTGCTACGTGCTCGACGAGCCCACCATCGGCCTGCACCCGCGCGACAACCAGATCCTGCTCGACGCGCTTCACAAGCTCGGCGAAAAGGGCAACACGCTGGTCGTCGTCGAACACGACGAAGACACCATCCGTCGCGCCGATCACATCATCGACATCGGCCCCGGCGCCGGCAAACGCGGCGGCAACCTCGTGGCCGAGGGCAGCGCGGCCGACCTGTCGAACACCGCCGGTTCGGTCACCGGCCGCTTCCTGGCTCATCCGCTGATCCACCCGCTGCAAGCGCGGCGCGGGATGGTGTCTACCGAGGACCGGAGCGCCGCCGCTGCCTCTGCTCTTCTTCTGGCTGCTGCGTCCACGAAGGCGTCCGGGAAAACCGCCAAGGCACCACCCAAGGTGCCTGTTTCCACGCCGAACTCCGACCGAGAGAAATACGGCCCCATCACCATCCACAACGCTTCCCTGCACAACCTGCGCGATGTCACCGTCGATGTGCCCCTGAAGCGCCTCGTCGCCATCACCGGCGTCAGCGGCTCCGGCAAATCCACGCTGGCGCGCGACGTGCTGCTCGCCAACCTGCAGTTCATCAACGTGCGCGGCGCCAAGCCGAACTGGCAAGGCTGCGAGAAGATCGAAGGTTGGGGCTTCATCGATCGCGTGCTCGAAGTCGACCAGACGCCCATCGGCAAAACGCCGCGCTCATGCCCCGCCACCTACATCGGCTTCTGGGACACCATCCGCAAGCTCTTCGCCGAAACGCTGGAAGCCAAGGCCCGCGGCTACCTGCCGGCGCGCTTCAGCTTCAACACCGGCGACGGCCGCTGCGCCGGCTGCGAAGGACAGGGCATGCGCACGATCGCGATGAGCTTCCTGCCCGACGTGAAAGTGCCCTGCGACGTGTGCCACGGCGAGCGCTTCAACCCCGAAACGCTGGCCGTGAGCTGGCGTGGCAAGAGCATCGGCGATGTGCTCAAGATGGAAGTCGACGAGGCGGTGGACTTCTTCGCCTCCATGCCCAACATCGCGCACCCACTGCAACTGCTCAAGGACGTGGGTCTCGGCTACTTGACGCTCGGCCAACCGTCACCCACGCTGAGCGGCGGCGAAGCGCAACGCATCAAGCTCGTCACCGAGCTGAGCAAGGTCCGCGACGACGTGACCAAGCGCGGCAACAAGGCGCCGCACACGCTCTACGTGCTCGACGAGCCGACCGTCGGCCTGCACATGGCCGATGTGGAGCGCCTCATCCGCGTGCTGCACCGCCTGGTGGATGGCGGCCATAGCGTCGTCGTCATCGAACACGATCTGGACGTGATCGCCGAAGCCGATTGGGTCATCGACCTCGGCCCCGAAGGCGGCGTGCGCGGCGGCGCGATCGTCGCCGAAACCACGCCCGAAGGCCTGGTGCGCTGCAAGCCCAGCCACACCGGTGCGGCACTGCGGCCGGTGTTGGCGCGGGTGTGAGGCGGCTTCTTTTCAGGCGACGATCACCAGACGAAGCAGGAGACACGATGTATCGCAGACAGTGGGTCAGAGTCGCCGGTGCGCTGGTGTTGACGATGGGTTGCGTCATGGGCGCACAGGCGCAGACCAGCGCTGCGGCGCCTGCCTCGGCGGCCTCTTCACCCGCAGCGTTGAGCAGCCTCGTCGTGCTCGACTTCGAACTCGTCGATGACCAGAACAACCCGCTCACCAAGGCCGCGCAGGTGGTGCGCATGCGCCATGCCACGGCGCAACTGCAGCAGGAGTTGTCCGACCGCGGGCTCTACCGCGTCGTCGATCCCGCGCCATCGCAAGCCCTGCAGCAGAAACTGCGCGACCAGCAGGAATACCTCTACCGCTGCGACGATTGCGCCGAGCAGATCGGCAAGGTCCTCGGCGTCGATCTGGTCATGGTCACCTGGGTCCAGAAAGTCAGCGAACTCATCCTCAACCTCAACGTGCAGATCTACGACGTGAAAGCCCAGCGCGCGATCTTCACCAAGTCGGTCGACATGCGCGGCAACGACGACGTCTCCTGGCGCCGCGCCGTTCCGTACCTGGTGCGAGACATGGCGGAAAAACGTGCGCTCAATCCACGGTATGGGTTGTGAGGTGATTTGTTTAGGAAACCGAATCACGCTTCGGGAGCTGACGAGCCGAAAGATTCAACTTCAGCGTCCGCGGCGCCCGTGGGCGACGGCTGCGGCGACATCGCCCTCGGTGATGCCAAGCGCCGCGAGCTGGGCGCGAACTGCGTCTGCGCCTTGGCTTGGTTTTGGCGCAGGAACGACTTTGCCTTCTCGCGGTTCTACTTGAGAGGGCGCGGCCGTGCTCGCCAATGTGGTCCGGCGTTTGGGTTGGATCGATCGTGGTTTCGAAGGCATTGCGCGCATGTCGGCTCCATGCAATGAGTTCGCCATTCTGAAGCTTGTCGGCCGAGTCCCACGTCTCGACGCGCTGTTACCCGCTGCCCGAGCAAGGGCGCTCGGCGGTCAACTCCGATGACTGGCGCGCGGTGCGCCGGCCTTACCGAGGAGACGAATCCATGAATACCGAAACACGTCAGGCAACCGAGCCCGAATCGGATCAGCGCGAAGCTTTGAAGGACTCTGAGCGCAAGGCGAGCGAGGAGCAGCCTGGCAGCTTCAAGGATGAGGCGATGGAGGAGAAGATCGTGGATATTCCGCCTGTGGGGAAGGATGAGCAGCCGATCAAGGGGCTGGATCCGAAGTAGGTTCGGCGCTGGCTCGAGAGCGCTTCGTGTGGGCACTTCGACACGCTCAGTGTGAGCGGATTGCGGAGGTGAGATTCAATCCGCCCGCATGTAGCGCTTCGCCCGCAGATTCTTCTTGATCTCCTGCAGCATCGGTCGCAGCTCGCCGGGCATGCGCAGCGCCACCGCAGTCGTGAGGATGTCGATCACAACGAGGTGCAAAAGGCGCGACACCATCGGGCTGTAGCGGTCGTAGTCTTCCGGGTGATCGACGGCGAGCAGGATCTGGTTATGCGCCTGGCCGAGTTGCGCGAGGGGTGATCCGCTGGCGGTGATGACGATGGTCGTCGCGCCTTTTTTGCGGGCGATCTCGGCGACGGCGACCAGGTCGCGGCTGTGACCGGAGTTGCTGATGATCACGGCGCAGTCGCCGGGCTTGAGCATGGTCGCGCTCATCACCTGCACGTGGCCGTCGCTCACGGCGGTGGTGTTCACGCCGAGACGAAAGAACTTGTGCTGCGCGTCCTGCGCCACGATGCCCGAATTGCCGACGCCATAGAACTCGATGCGGTGGCTTGATTGCCCCGCTTCGGCCAGCGCGCCGATGGCGCGTTCGAAGGCGTGGTTGGCGGCGTCGTTGCGGTACTTGAGCAAGGCGCTCACCGCGTTGTCGATCACCTTGACGATGATGTCGCCTGGCTTGTCGTCTTCGTCGACCGATCGGTGAACAAAGGGCACGCCTTCGTTGACGCTGCCGGCGAGCTTGCGCTTGAAGTCGGTCAGGCCGTCGTAGCCGACGCTGCGGCAAAAGCGCACCACCGTCGGTTTGCTCACATGCGCACGATCGGCCAGTTCCGACACCGGCAGGCTGGTGAAGCTGCGCGGGTCCAGCAGCACGAGCTTGGCCACGCGTTGCTCGGCCGGCGGCAGCGCGGGGATGGAGGCGCGGATGCGGTCGAGCATCTGTGTCAGCTCACTGTTCTTCGGACCACGCGTAGCCGTCTCTGGCGACGAGGGCGCTCGCGGCGGCCGGTCCCCAGGTGCCCGCAGAATACGGCCGCGGCCCGGTCGTGTCGCGCTCCCAGGCATCGAGCACCGGCTCGACCCAGCGCCAAGCCTGCTCCTGCTCGTCGCTGCGCACGAAGAGGTTGAGTCGGCCCGCGATGGCCTCCAGCAGCAGGCGTTCATAGGCGCCCACACGGTTCTCGGCAAAGGCCTTGTCGAAATCCAGATCGAGTGACACCGGTGAGAGCTGCTCGTGCTGGCCCGTGCCTTTCGCGGCGAGCAGATGAAGCTCCAGGCCATCTTCCGGCTGCAGCTTGATGACCAGCTTGTTCGGCTGGTTCAGGCCCGGGAAGATGGTGTGCGGCGTGGGCCGGAAGTTGACGACGATCTGCGAATCACGCGCCGCCAGCCGCTTGCCGGTGCGCAGGTAGAACGGCACGCCGGCCCAGCGCCAGTTCTGGATCTCGGTGCGGATGGCGACGAAGGTTTCGCATTGGCTGCCGGGCGGCACCTTCACCTCGTCGAGGTAGCCCACGGCCTTCCTGCCGTCTGCGTTGCCGGCGCGGTACTGGCCGCGCACCACGTCGCGCGCCACGCTCTCGGGCGTGAAGGGATTGAGCGAGCGCAGCACCTTCAGTTTTTCGTCGCGGATGGCATCGGCATCGTTGCGTGACGGCGGCTCCATCGCGACCATGGTCAGCAACTGCAGCGCATGGTTCTGGATCATGTCGCGCATGGCGCCAGTGGTGTTGTAGAAGTCGCCGCGCGTGCCCACGCCGATGCTTTCGGCCAGCGTGATCTGGATGTTGGCGATGCTCTCGCGGCGCCACAGGGGCTCGAACAGCACGTTGCCGAAGCGCAGCGCCATCAGGTTCTGCACCGAAGGCTTGCCCAGGTAATGGTCGATGCGGAAGGCCTGCTCTTCCTTGAACACCGAGCGCACCACGCGGTTGATTTCCTGCGCGCTCTCGAGGTCGTGGCCCAGCGGCTTTTCGAGCACCACGCGCACACGCGGCTCGTTCAACCCTGCGTTGCCGAGCTGCGCACAGATCTCGGGGAAGAGATAAGGGCTGGTCGCGAGGTAGAGCACCACGGTGTCGGCGGTGCGCTCGGCCAGCCACTCCTTCAGCCGCGCGTAATGCTCCGGCTGCGAGAGGTCCATGCGCCGGTAATGAACCATCTCGGCGAACCTGGCGAACTCTTCCTCGTTGGGGCGCTTGGCGCCTTCGACATCCTGAAACCGGTCGTGCAGCCAGGTGCGGTATTTCTCGTCGGTCTGCTCGTCGCGCGCGACGGCGAGGATGCGGCCGTTCGGAGGCAGCTTGCCGTGGCGAAAGGCCTGAAACAGCGCGGGCATCAGCTTGCGCCAGGTGAGGTCGCCGGTGCCGCCGAAGAAGACGAGGTCGAATGACATGGTGATGCGGTGGGTGATGAAGTTCGTAACTTAGTTTCAGACTCGATGATGCCGAAGTTTCTTGTGGCGGTCAATGCGGGCGCGTTTTTCGGCGCCACGTCGGCGCTGCTCCATACGGTTCCTGATCGTTCCCGCCAATCCGATTGCACGCTTCGGCCATAGGCCCGCGGTCGGCGTCTCTCTAGACTGAATCATCGACAAGTACCGGCAGCACATGACCGGTCGCGATGCCTCACGAGCACACACGATCAGGAGACAAGCCATGATTCGTCACACCCCGCTGCGCCGGCTGGCGCTGCAAGCCCTGGCCGCTGCGGCCACCGCCATCCTGCTGCCTCAGGCGCGGGCCGACGGCTTCCCCAACAAGCCTCTCACGCTGATCCTGCCTTTCCCGGCCGGCGGCGCAACGGACGCGCAGATGCGCACCCTGGCCCAGGCCCTGACCAAGGAGCTCGGGCAGATGGTCAACATTGCCAACCAGCCCGGCCTGGCCGGCACCATGGCCCCCGCGGCGATGGCGCGCACGGCCGCGCCAGATGGATACACCCTGTCGGTCGTGCCGGCCACCTTGTTCCGCCTGCTCCATCTGCAGAAGGTCAGCTACGACCCGCGCACCGACTTCAGCTACATCATCAACCTGACCGGCTACACCAACGGCATCGTCGTGCGCGGCGATGCAAAGTGGAAGACCCTGCAGGAACTGCTGGACGACGCGAAGGCGAGACCGGGCCAGATCAACTACGGCTCGACCGGCATCGGCTCGGGCGGGCATATCGCGCTGGAGCGCCTGGCCCGCATGGCGGGCGTGCAGTTCAACTTCATTCCCTACAAAGGCATGGCCGACGAGACCACGGCCCTGCTGGGCGGGCACATCGACGTGATCTCCGACCCGGGCTGGGGCGCCCTCGTCGAAAGCGGCAAGGCGCGGGTGCTGGCCACGCTGGGCGACGCTCGGCTCAAGCGCTGGGCCCAGGTGCCCACGCTCAAGGAGCTGGGCTACGACATCACCGTGCATTCGCCGGTGGGCATCGTCGGACCCAGGGGCATGGAGCCGGCGCTCGTGAAGACCTTGCACGACGCACTGCGGCGCGCGATGAAAGACCCGGCCTACATGCGCATGCTGGAGCAGTTCGACCAGCCCGAGCTGTACATGTCGAGCGCCGCCTACACCCAGTACGCGATCGAGCAGACCGCACGCGAGAAGGTCTTTCTCGACCAGCTCGGCATCAAGTTGCAATAAGTCATTTCACCCTTCTTCCACAGGAACTCCCCATGAAACGCAAAGTTCTCGTCGCCGGCGTTGGCATGATTCCCTTCACCAAGCCGGGCAAGAGCGACCCGTACCTGGTGATGGGCGAGCGCGCCGCCAGGCTGGCGCTGGAAGATGCCGGCGTGCCGTACGCGGCCGTCGAGCAGGCCTACGTCAGCTACGTCTACGGCGACTCGACTGCCGGGCAGGCGGCGATCTACCGCGTCGGCCTGACCGGCATCCC
>JAMFRW010000247.1 GCA_026224975.1 Rhodoferax sp.
CCATTGGCTGTCGCCAATGATCAGGTCGCAGAGCTTGCCCTTAGAGTTCAGCTCGTTGAGCATGCGGTCGGCGAAGTTCGTCCACGGCACGAACTCGAACTTCATCTTGACGCCGCTCTTGGCGGTGAAGTCTTTCGACAGTTCCACCAGCGCGTTCGCCGGGTCCCAGGCGGCCCAGCACAGCGTGATGGTCTTGTCCTGCGCACGCACCGCGGTGCTGGCCAGACCGAGCGCACTGATCGCGGCGAGGGCGAGCACCCCCGGCAGCATCTTCGAGATCGATTTCATGAGGCTGTCTCCAACAGGTTTTGGGTTCAAGACATACACACCTGGCCGCCGATCAGTGAAGGTTCTCGGCCGTCAGGATCTCGATGCGCGGCTGCACCACGTTGAGTGCTCCGCGTACGTTCTCGCACAGGGCGCGCAGCACGCGCGCCGCCGCCAGCACGCAGTAATGGATGTCCTGGTGCAGCACATAGGACAGGCCATTCGCGCCCAGCAGGTTGCGGTGTTCTTCGGTGAGGTCGTGCGTCACCAGCCCGACCTGCGGCGCCAGCCCGGCCTGCTCGATCGCGCGCGCCAGCCCGGCGCTGCCGGAGCCGACGTTGTAGATGCCGGCCACGCGGTTCGGGTCGATGCCGCCGCGCAGAAACGCCTGCAGCGCGGTGCAAGCTCCCTCATCGTCGGCCGGCAGATCGGGCGTGCGCAGCATGTGCAGCGCCGGAAAGCGCTCCTCGATCACTTGCGCAAAGCCGATGCGCCGCTCGATTTCGGCCGACAAGCGCGTGGCCTGCGACGACAGCAGCAAGGTGTCACGCGCGCCGCCCGCCATGCGCGCCAGCAGCAGGCCCGCCGTGCGCCCGGCGGCGCGGTTGTCGGCACCGATGCAGGTCTCGCGCATCGAGCCGGCCACGTCGGAAAACAGGGTCACCACGTGCACACCCGAGCGCACCAGTTCGTTGATCGCCAGCTTGATGGGCGGCAGATCGGGCGCCAGCAGCGCAATGCCCTCGCAGGCATCGACCTGCGCCAGCTCGGCTGCGAACAGGGCCGGATCGGTTGCGTCGAAGCGATGCGTGATTTCGGTGATGTGCCGATGCCGGAAGTCGCCCGCGGCCTGCGCGATCTGCCGGTCCACCAGCCCGAGAAACGGCGACTCGTCGGCCGGCAGCACGAAAGCGAACCGAAAGTTCTCACCGCGCCGTGGGCGGCCCGGCTGCTGCGGCGCGCCGAGTTCGGCCACCGCCTGCATCACCCGCTGCACCGTGTCGGCATTCACCCCCGGCCGTCGGTTCAAGACCCTGTCGACCGTCGCCGTTCCTACGCCCGCGATGCGGGCGATGTCGGCGATGGTGGGGGCGGATGGCACGATGAAGCGAGGCTTGATGGCGTCATCGTATTCACATCAATAATTAAATCAATCAGGGTTTTGGAGCAGGGACTTGGGCACGGACGTGGTCAAAAAGCGCGAGCGACTCAGGCTCGGGCGAGTTGCGCCGCGACACCACGCCGCGGTGCCGGGCCGACCGGTGGCGCAAAGCCCACTCGCGCCCACATCTGCACCGTGCTGGTTGGCTGCGGCGCGCCAAGAAGCTGCCGGATGTCGGCATACGGCCTGGTTTGTTCGGGATATTCCTGCAGTGCCTGCTGCAGCGGCTGCATCGCCACGCCGTGCGCGGTGGCGGCGAGCTGCACGCGTGCGTAGGCGCGGCCGGCTTCGACCTGGGTCGCGCGGTCGTTGCCCTCGGTCACCAGCCATAGGAAGGCCGGTGTGGACGCCAGCTTCTTGTCGAAGTCTTCGATCTGGCTGGTGCTTGCATAGTAGTCGGGTGCGGGCGCCTTGCTGCGGTCGAAGAGGCCGACGCGGTTCAGCATCATGACCATCGGATCGAGGATCGACAGGCCATCACGGTGCTGCGAGATTTCGTCGGCGCCCACCCGCAAGACGCGGTACGACTCCATGACCGTGCGCGGCGTCGTCAGCTCGATTCGCCAGGCTTCGGCGGCGATGGCGCGATGGCGGCTCAGCAAGTCACCGACGCTGGCGTTCGCGTAACCGAAGCGCAACGCGTTTGCTTGCAGGGAAGTGGTGCGCAGGGGACTCGGCCGCGCCGCGTCTGCCATCGCCGTCCACGCGGCCGCCGGCACCGGCCGGGCGACGTTGTAGAGGCTGCGGTTGGTGCGGCGCGCCAGGATCTGCGCGAAGAGCGGGTCCTTGGCAACCGTCGGGTCGGGTGTCAGCCGGATGCGCGCGACGGGCCGCTCATCCAGCGTCTTGGGGCCGAATGCGCCGTCCGGAAAGAGCGTGATCTCGGCGCGCAAGCCCCGCTCGCGCGCGGCGATGTCCAGCAGTTCCAGAAAGGTCCCGTGGCTCATCATGATCTGGCGCGAGAAAGGGTCGGTTTCGGGCAGCAGGCGGCTCAGGTCGCAATGCAGCACGATCTCGTCCTGCGCGTCGAGATTCACCCGCCACGACTGCAGGTTGTGGGAGTGCGGCGCCAGGATGGCGTAGCCCAGGATCCAGCGGCGCACGTCGGGCTCGGCGCCCGGGCCCTGCCACGCCGCGATCGCATCGGCCGGCATCGCCTGGCCGCAGCCTGTGAGGCTTGCGGACGCAGCAACGATCGCCCCGGCCCCTGTCACCCGAATGAAAATGCGACGATCCATGCTTGTTCCCCTCTGGCTTGCACCGGCATCCTGATGGCTCGCTGGCTCATCCGGCATGACCTGCATCAAGCCAGTGTCGGGGGTGAACGCTCATTCCACAATGGGCCAAGCCGGCAAGGCAGCCATGCACTTCTGCATGCGCCCGGGTCGCGAGGTGGCACCCCGGCTCGCTCGCTTCGACGGCCAGCGCGGGTATAACGCGCGGGACCATTCCCCTCAGGAGCCCCACCATGAGCGAGCCCACCCACTACGTGATCTTCGGAACCGACGCGCCCGGCAAGCTGGACGCGCGCCTCGGCGCCCGCGACGCGCACCGCGTCTACATCCGCCAGCCGAACGAGGACGGGGTGTTGGTCGTGTTCGGCGGGCCGACCGCTGGTGAAGACGGCGCCATGAACGGCTCGCTGCTCGTGGTGCAGGCGCCGTCCATCGAAGCCGTGCGGCGCTTCGTGGCCGCCGACCCGTACAGCGCCGCCGAGCTTTTCGCCAAAGTCGACATCCGCGAATGGCGGGCCGGCCTGGTGCGCGCCGATCTGCTGCCGGCCTGAAGACTCGACCCTCCGCGACCCGAGCAGCAGCATGGACCGCTTCGCCGCGATCGACACCTTCGTGCGCGTCGCCGAATCGCAGAGCTTTGCCGAAGCGGCGCGGCAGATGCGGCTCTCGCGCTCGGTCGTCACCGCACGGGTGCAGCAGCTCGAGGCTTTCGTCGGCGCGCCGCTCTTCCACCGCAACACCCGCAGCGTGCGCCTGTCGGAACTCGGCCAGGCCTTCCTGCGCGACTGCATCGAGCTCGTCGGCCGCACCAACGAGGTCGTCGACCAGATGCGTGACGTGACCACCTCGCCGACCGGGCGGCTGCGTGTGCATGCCTTGCCGGGCTTCGTGCTCGGCCACATGGCGCGCCTGCTGCAGGAGTTCCAGAGCCGCTACCCGCAGATCGTGCTCGACATGATCGTCAACGATGCCGCGATCGACCCGGTGAAAGAAGGCTTCGACTGTGCGCTGCAGATATTTCCGCCGCGCTCCGAGGAGCTGATCTCGCGCAAGCTGTTTCCGGTGCGCCGCGTGTTCTGCGCCACGCCTGAATACCTGCGCCGCGTGGGCACGCCGCGCCATCCGCGCGACCTGGTGAAGCACCGCGTCGGCTGGTACTCCGGCTACCCCACGCGCGAGCGGCTGGCGTTCCACGGGCCGACCGAAGAAGTACTGGTCGAGATCAAGCCCGTGCTGCTCACGAACAGCGTGCACCTGCTGCGCGAGTACGCGCTGGAGCACGCCGGCATCGTCTGCGTGCCCACGCTGGTGGCGTCGGAATCGGTGCTCGCCGGCACCCTCGAACTCGTGCTGCCGGCGTGGCCGCTCAGCGCGTTCTGGCTCTCGGTGTTCTACCCGCCGACGGTGCGCAGCGCGCTCAAGCTGAAGCTCTTTCTGGATTGCCTCAACGAGAGCTTCTCGGGCACGCCGCCCTGGGACGCCGCGCTGATCAGCGCCGGGCTGCTGCGCGAGGAGATCATCGAATAGGCACTGCGCATCTGGGGGAAACCCGGATCATTGTTTGGTCTTGCCGAACAATCACGTCGCGCATCGGCCCCTAGTGCTCGGACGAGATGCTTTCTACACTTCGTTCCATTGTTCGGTGATCCACACCGACCTCGGGACTTGTGTAGGAGACATGCCATGAACCAGCCCACCTACACCACCAACTTCGGCTCCATCGAGCGATTCGAAAAGGGAGGGGTGCAGATCATCGACGACAACGTCAAGCACTACGCCTTCTCGAACTGCTTCGAGATCGCCAAGACCGCTCGGCCTTACGAGCGCGTGGTCTTCGGCCAGAACCAGATCTATGTGCTGGAGGTGCTGCGCGCCGAAGGCATCTCGCCGTGGTTCACCTGCGCGCACGACGAGTTCGCGCTCGACATGGATGGCGAGATCGAAGTCCACCTCATCAAGCTCGATGCGCCGCAACAAGTAGCGAACACCGAGAACAACGGTGCCGTGCTCGTGGAAGGCACGCCGCGCGGCCAGAAGATGGGCTGGATGAAGCTCGGCCGCGGCCACCAGGCGCTGCTGCCGAAGAACACCGCCTACCAGTTCCGCAGCGTCGGCAAGCCGGGCGTGCTGGTCGTGCAGACCTGCAAGGGCGAGTTGTCGGTCGAGCGCTGGGCCGAGATCTGCCAGACGGCTTGAGCCTTCATCACGCCAGTTGTCACGCCCATACCCCCTTCATCTTCAGGAGCACTCCCATGAATGCACCCGCCGAACTCGCCCAGGTCCTCGCCTCGCAGCCGCACGCCGTGCTCGGCTACAAGGATTTCTCCCTCGGTTCCTTCGTCTTCCGCCGCGACGAATACTTCGCCCACATCACCTGGACCACGCGTGAAAAGCGCCCCATGAGCCACACCATGGACGCCGGCAACTTCCTGCGTGCGCTGATGCGCGACGTGGGCTGGGGCTTCTTCTACGGCTGGGTCAACTTCGACGATGTGATCGGCACCGTCAACCACTACACCTCGGTCGACCTGTACGCCGGCGCCTACAACGGCACGATGAAGGAAGCCGGCATCGACTGCCTGGAGAACTTTCCGACCGAACAGATCCGCCCCACCTTCGAAGCCATGCTCGACGACTGGACCAACGCCGGCTTCGACCCCTTCGCCGCGCCTCAGGAAACCGGCTCGCCCTATGGCCGCAAGAATGGCTACAACACCGCCAAGATCACCCGGGCGCGTGAACTCGCCACGCGCTGTGTGGGCCTGAAGGGCGACCTCAACCTGCGCACCGACGAGCGCGGCGCACCCGTCAACCGCGCCTTCGCCGACGTGCCACAAGACCAGCCGGAACTGCACCCCGAGCCCGGCTTCGAGAACGAGGTGCATGCGTTCAGCCTGTTCGGCTTCCTCTCGCGCTCGCAGGTCACCTGGAACCCGAGCTTCACTTCGGTCGTGAAGTACAGCTACATGTGCCCGACGACCGAGGAGCACATGCTGCCCATCATCCACGGCAACGACCGGGTGGAGTGGTTCTTCCAGATGACCGACGAGATCACCTGGAACTGTGCCGACAAGAACACCGGCAAGCCGATGGCGCGCGTGATCATGAAGGCCGGTGACATGGCCGCCATGCCCGCCTACTGCCGCCACCAGGGCTTCAGCCCCAAGCGCTCGATGCTGCTGGTCTGGGAGAACGGCTCGCCGACGCTGGTGCACGAGATCCTCAAGGGCGAAAGCCCGGAGATCCCGGTTCAGTTCTGAGCGCCTCGCTCTTTCCCGGACTCCTTCCCGAACCCCCACTCGAAACCTTCCCGGAAACGGGGAGGGCAGCCGCTGCCATGTCCAATTCGACCCTCCGCCACCAGCTCTTCATCGACGGCAAGTTCGTCAATGCCGAATCCGGCGAGACCCTCGCCACGCTCAACCCGCACGACAACTCGGTGATCGCCGACGTCGCGCTCGCCGGCAAGGCAGACATCGACAAGGCCGTTGCCGCCGCGAAGCGCGCCTTCCCCGCCTGGAGCCGGCTCTCCGGCGCCGATCGCGGGCGCATCCTGCTGAAGCTGGCCGACCTGATCGAAGCCAACACCGAGGAACTGGCGCGCCTCGAAACGATGGACACCGGCCACCCGCTGCGCGACTCGCGCAGCCTCGATGTGCCGCGCACCGCTGCCTGCTTCCGCTACTTCGGCGGCATGGCCGACAAGTTCGAGGGCAACGTGGTGCCGGTCGAGGCGGGCTTTCTGAACTACGTGCTGCGCGACCCGCTCGGCGTGGTCGGCCAGGTCGTGCCGTGGAACTTCCCGCTGATGTTCACGAGCTGGAAGATGGCGCCGGCGCTCGCCGCCGGCAACTGCATCGTGATGAAGCCGGCCGAGATCACGCCGCTGAGTTCGCTCAAGATCGCCGAGCTGATGAGCGAGGCCGGCATGCCCGACGGCGTGGTCAACATCGTGCCCGGTCTCGGTTCGGTCGCGGGGCAGTACCTGGCCGAGCACCCGGGCGTTGCCAAGATCGCCTTCACCGGCTCGACCGCGACCGGCCGGCGCATCGTGCAGGCGAGCGCCGGCAACCTGAAGAAGGTGCAACTCGAACTCGGCGGCAAGGGCGCCAACATCGTGTTCGACGACGCCAACCTCACCGCCGCCATCAACGGCTCGGCCTGGGCGATGTTCCACAACCAGGGCCAGGCCTGCATCGCCGGCAGCCGGCTGATCCTGTCGGAGCGCATCGCCGATGAGTTCCTGGAGAAGTACATCGCCTTGGCGAAGTCGATCCGCGTTGGCAATCCGATGGACGAGGCGACCGAGATGGGCCCGTTGACGAGTGCGCTGCACCGGGACCGCGTGCTGTCTTACGTGGACGTTGCCAAAGAGCAGGGCGGTGAGATCCTCGCCGGCGGCAAGGCGCCTTCGAACGCCGCGTTGCGCGATGGCTGCTATGTGGAGCCGACCATCGTCAGGCCGCGCAGCTACAAGGACCGCGTGGCGCAGGAGGAAGTCTTCGGCCCCTTCGTCACCGTGCTGACTTTCAAGGACGACGCCGAAGCCCTGCAGATCGCCAACGGCACCGAATACGGCCTGGGCAGCGGCCTGTGGACCAACAACCTGCAGCGCGCCCACAAGGTGGCCCGCGATCTCTACGCCGGCATGGTCTGGATCAACAGCTACAAGCGCGTGAGCCCCGGCTCGCCGTTCGGTGGCGTTGGCCAGTCGGGCTACGGCCGCGAGATGGGTTTCGACGCGATGCGCGAGTACACCCAGGCGCGCAGCGTGTGGGTCAACGTGGATGCGCAGATCCCGCCTTGGTACGCACGCGGCTGAGGCGCGTCTGGAAAGCATCGCGATGCACGACTTCATCTACACCACCCAGCCCTCGCGCGGGGTCTTCGGCGCGGGTTCGCTCAAGCACCTGGGCCGCGAGATCGAGCTGCTCGGCGCGCGCCGAGCCCTGGTGCTCAGCACGCCGGAGCAGGCCGCGCAGGCACAGCGCATCGCCGATCTGCTAGGCGCGCGGGCGGCCGGCATCTTCCCGCGCGCCGTGATGCATGTGCCGATCGAGACCGCCCGCGAGGCCTGCGACGAAGCCCGGCGCCTTGGCGCGGATTGCGCCGTGGCCATCGGCGGCGGCTCCACGACAGGGCTCGGCAAGGCCATTGCGCTGCTGGGCGACGCTGCCGGCGGCTTGCCCATCCTCGCGATCCCGACCACCTACGCCGGCAGTGAGATGACGCCGATCTACGGCCTGACCGAGGCGGGCGTCAAGAAGACTGGCAAGGACCTTCGCGTGCTGCCGCGCACGGTGATCTACGACCCCGAGCTCACGCTGACGCTCCCCGCCCGCATGAGCGTGACCAGCGGCATCAACGCCATCGCCCACGCCGCCGAAGGCCTCTATGCGCAGGACCACAACCCGGTCATGGACCTGATGGCCGAGGAGGGCATTCGCGCGCTGGCCGACGGCATCCGCCGGCTCGAAGGGGACCTGCACAACATCGACGCGCGCAGCGATTGCCTCTATGGCGCCTGGCTGTGTGGCAGCGTGCTCGGCAGCGTCGGCATGAGCCTGCACCATAAGCTGTGCCACACGCTGGGCGGCAGCTTCAACCTGCCGCACGCCGAGACGCACACCATCGTGCTGCCGCATGCGCTTGCCTACAACGCGGCGGCGGCGCCGCAGGCGATGGCGCGCATCGCGCGGGCGCTGGGGGCCGACGATGCCGCCCGCGCCATGCAGTCGCTCGCCAGGGACCACGGCGCGCCGACCGCGCTGCGTGACATCGGCATGAAGGAAGCCGACCTCGACCACGCCGCCGATCTGGCGATGACGGCCTCGTACTGGAGCCCGAGGCCGCTGGAGCACGCGGCGATCCGCGCACTGCTTCAACGCGCGTTCGAGGGCGCGCCGCCGTCCGCCGATTGAACACCCGCTGGCCCGCGACATCACCACAACAAACAGGAGACAAAAATGACCTTGAACCGCAGAACCTTCGTCCATGGGCTGACCGCGACCGTCGGCGCCCTGAGCTTGACCACACTCGCGCGCGCCGCCGACTCGATCAAGATCGGCTTCGTCTCACCGCAGACCGGCCCGCTCGCACCCTTCGGCGAGGCCGACAAGTGGGTCATCGACCAGATGAAGACCGCCTTCAAGGAAGGCCTCACGATCGGTGGCAAGAAGTACGAGGTGCAGATCGTGCTGAAGGACAGCCAGTCCAACCCCAACCGCGCCGGCGAGGTTGCGAACGACCTGATCCTGAAGGAGAAGGTCGCGCTGATGCTGACGGCCGGCACACCCGAGACCGCCAACCCGGTCAGCGATGTGTGCGAGCTGAACGAGGTGCCCTGCATCTCCAGCGTCGTGCCGTGGCAGCCGTGGTTCTTCGGCCGCAAGGGCGACCCGGCCAAGGGCTTCGGCTACACGTACCACGTCTTCTGGGGGCTGGAAGACGTGATCGCCAATTACACCAACGGCTGGAAGGGCGTGGCCACCAACAAAAAGGTCGGCGGCCTGTTCCCGAACGATGGTGACGGCAACGCCTGGGGCGACAAGGAACTCGGCTTCCCCAAACCGCTCGCGAGCATGGGCTACACGCTCACCGACCCCGGCCGCTTCCAGAACGGCACGCAAGACTTCTCGGCCCAGATCGCCGCGTTCAAGAAAGACGGCGTGGAGATCGTCACCGGCGTGGTGATCCCGCCCGATGCCAAGACCTTCCTAACGCAAGCGAAGCAGCAGGGCTTCAAGCCGAAGGTCATCACGCTGGGCAAGGCCTTGCTCTTCCCCGGCGCGATCGAAGCGCTCGGCGACCTGGGCGATGGCTTGACGACCGAAGTCTGGTGGAGCCCGTCGCACCCCTTCACTTCGTCGTTGACGAAGCAAAGCGCCAAGGCCCTGGCCGATGCCTACGAGGCCGGCACGAAGAAGCAGTGGACGCAGCCGATCGGCTTTGCGCATGCGCTCTTCGAGATCGCCGCCGACACGCTCAAGCGCAGCAAGGGCACCGGCGCCAAGGACGTGCGTGATGCGCTGGCGGCGAGCAACCTGAACACCGTCGTCGGGCCGGTGAAGTTCGGCGGGCAAGGCCCGTTCAAGAACGTCAGCAAGACGCCGCTGGTGCTGGGCCAATGGGGCAAGGGCACCAAGTACAAGGCCGAGCTGACGATCGTCGACAACCAGGCTGCGAGCAGTATCCCGGTCGGCGGCAAGCTGCGCCTGTTGTAAGGGCAAGCCATGGCGCTGCTCACGCTCCACAACGTTCGCAAGGCCTACGGTGCCTTGACGGTCACCGACGACGTCTCGCTCTCGGTCGAGCCGGGCCAGACGCTCGGCATTCTCGGGCCCAACGGCGCCGGCAAGACGACGCTCTTCAACCTGATCTCCGGTGACGCGCGCTGCGACGCCGGCCGCGTGGAATACGAGGGCCGCGACATCACCCGGCTCAAGCCGCACCAGCGCTGCCGCGCCGGCATCGGCCGCAGCTACCAGGTGCCGCAACCCTTCGGCAACATGACGGTCTTCGAAAACCTTGTCACTGCTGCCTGCTTCGGCGGCGGGCAGCGCGAAGAAGAGGCGTGGGAGACGGCGCACACGGTGCTGACGCAGACCGGCCTGCTGCCGCATACCAACAAACCCGCCGGCGGCCTGACGCTGCTGAACCGCAAGCGGCTGGAGCTGGCACGCGCACTGGCCACGAACCCCAAGCTGCTGTTGCTCGACGAGATCGCCGGCGGCTTGACCGAACACGAAGCCGCGCAGCTCGTGGATGAACTCAGGCGCATCAAGTCGCAGGGTGTCACGATGATCTGGATCGAGCACGTCGTGCATGCACTGCTGTCGATCGCCGACCGGCTCTTCGTCATCAACTTCGGGCAGAAGCTGGCCGAGGGCGAGCCGCGCGCGGTAATGGACAACGCCGAGGTGCGGCGGGTCTACATGGGGATGGAGGCATGACCATGCCGCTCCTGCAAACCTCCGGCCTGACGGCCCACTACGGCGACGCGCAGGCGCTCTTCGGCATCGACTTCGAGTTGGGCGCGGGTGAACTCGTCGCCATCATCGGGGCCAATGGGGCGGGCAAGAGCACCTTTCTCAAATCGCTCACCGGTCTGGTCAAGGCCCAGCCCGCGCAGATCCATTTCGACAGCCAGCCCATCGGCGGCCTGCCACCCGGCGACATTGTCAAGCGTGGCCTCGCACTCGTGCCTGAAGGCCGCCGCCTGTTCCCGAGCCTGAGCGTCGAAGAGAACCTGCAGATGGGTGCGTTCGCGCAGCGCAGCGGCCCTTGGAACCTGCAGCGCCTGTATGCGCTGTTCCCGATCCTGCACGAGAAGCGCAAGCTGCCCGCCACCTCGCTGTCGGGCGGGCAGCAGCAGATGGTGGCGATCGGCCGCGCGCTGATGAGCAACCCCACGGTGCTGCTGTGCGACGAGCTGAGCCTGGGCCTCGCGCCCATCGTCATCAAGGAGATCTACGACGCGATGCCGGCGATCACCGCCGAGGGCATGACGGTGGTGATCGTCGAGCAGGACGTGTCGACCGCCCAGCGGGTGTCGCAACGCATCTACTGCTTTCAGGAGGGCAGGGTGTCGCTGCAAGGCGCGTCCGAGCAGCTCACCCGCGAGCAGATTTCGCAGGCCTACTTCGGGATCTGAGCACCATGATCGAGACCCTCTTGCAAGGCGCGCTGCTCGGTGGCCTGTATTGCCTGTTCGCGCTCGGCCAATCGCTGATGTTCGGCGTGATGCGGCTCACCAACACCGCGCAGGGCGACTTCATCATCCTCGGCGCGTTCGCGGCCATTGCCGGCCTGAGCGTGCTGTCGCCCGTCATGCCGGCGAGCTTGTTGACACCGCTGATCGTGGCCGCGCTGTTGCTGCCCGTCGCGTTCGGCTTCGGCTACGGGCTGCAACGTTATGTGCTCAATGGCACGCTGGGCAAAGACCCGCTGCCCTCGTTGGTCGTCACCTTCGGCCTGGCGATCGTGATCCAGAACCTGCTGCTCGAACTCTTCTCGGCCGACCCGCGCTCGATCGAAACCCACGGGCTCAACACCCAAAGCATCGCGCTCGGCGAGGGCATGGCCGTGGGTGTGCTGCCGGTGCTGATCCTCGTGCTGGCCATCGCCGCGACGGCGGGGCTGCAGTGGCTGTTCGGCAGCACGCGGCTGGGCCGCGCCTTTCGCGCCGTCAGCGACGACAAGGAGATCGCCGAACTGATGGGTCTGAACTCGAAGACTCTCTACGCGCTGGCGACCGCCATCGCCTTTGTGTTGATCGCGCTCGCCGGGGTGCTGCAAGCCATGCGCACCACGGTATCGCCGGCCGACGGGCCGCTGTTGCTGCTGTTCGCGTTCGAGGCGGTGATCATCGGCGGCATGGGCTCGTTCTGGGGCACCTTCGCCGGGGCGCTGCTGCTGGGCATCACGCAGCAGATCGGCTTTCGGCTCGACCCCGGCTGGGGCATCTGGGTCGGTCACATCGTGTTCCTGATCGTGCTGGTCGTGCGGCCACAGGGCTTGTTTCCGAAGACGAAAGGTTGAACGATGAGTGCCGTGTTGAAATCACCCGCGATGAACCGCGTCGATGTGGTGCGGGCCAGCAAGAGCAGTCGGATGACGCTGGTCGCTGCGCTGCTGCTGGCGATCGTCGCTGCCACGCTGCCCTGGTGGGCACCCGAGGACCACGCTTCCAGCTGGATGCGCGAGTTCGTCCAGATCGCCTGCTACTTCGTCTTCGCGATGATGTGGAACCTGCTGGCCGGCTACGGCGGCATGTCAGCATCGGGCAACAGGCGTTCTTCGGCTTCGGCGGTTACACGATGCTGATGCTCGGCAACTTCGCGGGCATCAACCCGTTCGTGGCCGTGCCGCTGGCCGCGCTGGCCGCCGCGGTGATCGCGGTGCCGGTGTCGTTCGTGGCGTTTCGCCTGCAGGGTGGCTATTTTGCGATCGGCACCTGGGTCATCGCCGAAGTCTTCCGGCTGTCGTTCGCCAACATGAGCTTCGTCGGCGGCGGCTCGGGCACCAGCCTCACGGCCCTGCGCGGCATCGAGAAGGCCACGCGCGAGCAGGCCACCTTCTGGATGGCGCTGGCCTGCGTGGTCGCTGCGATCACGCTCGTCTACCTGTTCCTGCGCAGCAAGCGCGGCCTGGCGTTGCTGGCGATCCGCGACAACGAAGTCGCCGCCGAGTCGCAGGGCATCGACGTGCGTGGCATGAAGCTCGCGGTCTACATGGTGGCCGCACTCGGCTGCGGCCTGGCGGGTGCGCTGTACTTCGTCGGCAACCTGCGCATCTCGCCCGACGCGGCGTTCAGCGTCAACTGGTCGGCGTTTGCGATCTTCATGGTGGTGATCGGCGGCATCGGCCGCATCGAAGGGCCCATCGTCGGCACGCTGGTGTTCTGGGCCTTGAACAAGTTCTTCAGCGAATACGGCACCTGGTACCTGATGGGCCTGGGGCTGCTGGCCATCGTCGTCACCATCTACTTCAAGCAGGGCCTGTGGGGCTGGGTGCAGCAACGCTACGGCCTCACCCTGTTCCCGACCCAGCGGCAGATGCGCGGAGCCGTGGATCTGCGCTCCGGTCCCGCATCCTGAACGGGCCGAAGACCATGCCCATCGCCTCACCGATCCCGGTTGCGGGCCACCACCGACCGCTTCGCGCGCCGCGGTGGCGAATGCGCGTAGGGATCGCATTCGCCGCGGCGTTGATGCTCGGTGCCCTCTGGTACGGATCGTACGGACGGTACGGGCGCGTGACCGGCGATGCCGATACGGCCCCGGGCGCAGCGCCACCGGGCATGGTCTGGATTCCGGGCGGCGAGTTCCTGATGGGCGGCGACAGCAAGATGTCGCAAGCCAACGAACGCCCGGCACACCGCGTGCGCGTGCACGGCTTCTGGATGGACCGGCACCACGTCACCAACGCCGAGTTCCGCCGCTTCGTGCACGCCACGGGCTACCGGACGACGGCCGAGCGGCCTCCCGACTGGGACGACTTGCGCGTGCAACTGCCGCCCGGCACCCCCAGGCCGCAGGCCGCGCGGCTCGTGCCCGGCGCGATGGTCTTCGTGGGCACCGAGGAACCGGTGCGCCTGGACGATTGGTCACGCTGGTGGCGCTGGGTGCCCGGGGCCGACTGGCGGCACCCGCAGGGGCCGCACAGCGGCATTGCCGACAAGGACGAGCATCCGGTGGTGCAGGTCTCCTATGCCGACGCGCAAGCCTACGCCGCCTGGGTCGGCAAGCGGCTGCCGACCGAGGCCGAATGGGAGTTCGCCGCGCGCGGCGGCATCGAGCAGGCCGACTACGCCTGGGGCGACGCGTTCAAGCCCGGCGGCAAGGCGATGGCCAACACCTTCGAAGGCGCGTTCCCGGTGGTCACGACCAAGACCCTGGGCACCCACGGCACCACGCCGGTCGGCCGCTACCCGCCGAACGGATACGGGCTCGTCGATATGGCCGGCAATGCCTGGCAGTGGGTCGCCGACCGCTACCGCTCGGATGCCTTCCGGCAGGCCGCCGCCGCGCCGCTGTCGATCGACCCGACCGGCCCGGCCGACAGCTTCGATGCCGACGAGCCGGGCGTGCGCGACGCACCCAAGCGCGTCACGCGCGGTGGCTCGTTCCTGTGCAGCCCCGACTACTGCACCAGCTACCGGCCCAGCGCCCGGCGCGGCAACGATCCCGCGAACCCGATGTCGCACATCGGATTCCGCCTGGTCGCCCCGGCGCCAGGCCCGCTGCAAACCAACAAGACCCCTATAAGCCAGGAGACACGATGATTCCCTTCCCGAACCAGCGCGCGGCACTCGCCGCGGGCGTGCTGGCCCTCTTGGCGTCGGCCTGCTCGACGCCGGCCGACCCGAAGCCCGCCGACGCGAGGTCAGCCGACGCGCGAAGCGCGACCACCATGCAGCCCAAGCGGCCAAACATCCTGATCGTCGTGGCCGACGACCTCGGTTTCGGCGACATCGGCCCGTTCGGCGATGCCCGGGTCTCGACACCGCAGCTGGATGCGTTCAGTCGCGAGGCGCTGCGCATGACCAACTTCCACGTGCAGCCAACGTGTTCGCCGACCCGCGCGGCGCTGCTGACCGGGGCCGACAACCACCGGGTCGGCCTGGGCTCGATGCGCGAGACACGTGACAAGCGGATGGAGACCGCACCCAACTATGAAGGCGCGCTCAACGGGCACGCGCTGACGATCGCGCAAGTGCTGAAGGACAACGGCTACCACACCTACATGGCCGGCAAATGGCACCTCGGTGCCGGCCCGGCGAACAATCCGGCGGCCCAGGGCTTCGAGCGCTCGTTCGCCCTGGCGGGCGGCGGCGGCAGCCATTGGGACAGCCATGGCCTGGTCGGCTCGATGTATCCCGTCTCGACCTTCCTGAAGGATGGCAAGAAGGCCGAGCGGCCGCCCGGCTATTCGTCCGACATCTACGCCGACATGGTCATCGACTGGATCCGGGACGGGGCCGCCGACGGCAAGCCCTTCCTGGCCTACCTGGCGTTTCAGGCGGTGCACGACCCGGTGCAGGCACCGGGCTCCTACATCGACAAGTACAAGGGCAAGTTCGATGCTGGCTACGACAAGGCCCGGGTCGAACGCTTCGAGAACATGCTGCGCATGGGTGTGATCCCACCGAACACCCGGATGGCTCCGCGCATCCCGCTGGTTCCCGAATGGAGCGCCCTCAGCGAGCCGCAGCGTCAGTACCAGGCGCGGCTGATGGAGGTGTACGCCGCGATGATCGACAACATGGACCACAACTTCGGTCGCGTCGTCCAGTACCTGAAAGACAGTGGCCAGTACGACAACACCGCCGTCGTCTTCCTTTCCGACAACGGGCCGACCCCGGTCTACATGGACTTCTATCCGGGCAATGCCGACGGCAAGTGGATCTCGCAGACCTTCGACAACCGCTTCGACAACATCGGGCGCGAGAAGTCGTTCGCCGGCCTCGGGCCGGGCTGGGCGGTGGTCGGCGCGACGCCGCTGCGCCTGTTCAAGTTCTTCCAGACCGAGGGCGGAACCTTGTCGCCGATGATGATCAAGCTGCCCGGGTTCGCCAAGGGGGGCACGATGACCGACAGCTTCGCCGCAGTCGAGGACCTCTTCCCGACCCTGCTCGATCTGAGTGGAGCGACCCGCCCGGCCACCCGCGGGGACCAGGCGCTGGCACCGCTGAAGGGCAGCTCGATGCTGCCGATGCTGTCCGGCCGCAGCGCGAGCGTGCACCCCGCCGACTACGAGCAGGCGCAGGAGCTCTGGGGCAGCATGTACTACCGCAAGGGCGACTGGAAGCTGTTGTGGCTGCCCAAGCCGTTCGGCACCGGCGAGTGGGAGCTCTACAACATGACAGACGACCGCGGCGAGACCACCAATGTCGCCGGGCAGCATCCGGCGCTGGTCGCGGAGCTGAAAGACAAGTACCGGCAGTGGGCCGCCGTCAACGGGGTGCTCGACTGGGACTACGACCTGCTCTTCCGCGAAGCGCTGGGCTACTTCGACTGGACCAAGGGGCCGCTCGCCTCGCCTGCCTCCGACAAGGCGGCGCTCAAGTAGGCCGCAGCAACCTCGTGCCCCGGGGTGACCCGGGTGCATCCGTACCCAGACAGGAAGAAGCCATGCGCAACATCACCGAACACAACATCACCGAGGCCGTGATCGCCCGCTTCGCGGCTTGCGACGACCCGCGGCTCAAGGAGGTGCTCAGCTCGCTCGTCACGCACCTGCACGCCTTTGTGCGCGAGACCGGGCTCACCGAGGCGGAGTGGGCCAAGGGCATCGAGTTCCTCACCGCCACCGGCCACAAGACCGACGACAAGCGGCAGGAGTTCATCCTGCTGTCCGACACGCTCGGTGTCTCCATGCTCACCGTGGCACAAAACCACAGCAAGCCGGCGCACGCCACCGAGGCCACCGTCTTCGGGCCTTTCCACGTGAGTGGCGCACCGGGCTTCGACAACGGCGACGACATTGGCGGTGGCGCGCCCGGCGAGCCGCTGTATGTGAACTGCACGGTGCGCGATACCGACGGCAACCCGGTGCCCGGCGCGACCATCGACGTGTGGCAGGCCGATGACGACGGCTTCTACGATGTGCAGCTCGAAGGGCTGGCTGCCCACCGCGCGCGCGGCACGCTGCGCTCCAACGAGCAGGGGCGCTTCTGGTTCCGCACCGTTTTGCCAGTGGCCTACCCGATCCCGACCGACGGCCCGGTGGGCGCGATGCTGCTGGCCACTGGCCGCCACCCATGGCGGCCGGCGCATGTGCACTTCATGGTCCAGGCACGCGGCTGCGACACGCTGATCACGCATGTGTTCCGGGATGGCGATGCCTATCTCGACTCCGACACCGTCTTCGGCGTGCGCGCCTCACTGGTGGCACCGTTCGTGGCGCACAAGGCCGGTACCGGGCCGCATGCAGGCGAGGCACCGGGCCGCTACCACACGCTGGCGTTCGACTTCGTGTTGAGCCGCGCAGTGGGCGGTTGATCTTGACGAGGTCGCCTTTCGGCGGGTCAGGCTCGTCCAGTGGCCTCAGGATCAGACCGGCTCTTTCGTGTCGTTCATGAGGATCGGCACCGCAGCCAGGATCGGGGGAACGGCGAAGCACCACATGCCCAGTTGGCTGTACAAGACCGCGCCGCCAGCACAGCCGAGCGCAAAAGCCGCCACGTTGGCGAACATCTTCGACATGCGGGCCGTGGCGGCTGCTTTCGCTTCAGGCGGGAGCCCTCGGATCAGGTCGGCCACGTCGATCATGATCTGGGTCGTGGTACCGGTCATGAGCGTCGTCGGCGGCGCACTCGCCAGATGGATGCGCGACGCCGCGTTCTGAATCGCCATCGCCGAGACGAGGACCATGCCTGTGACAATGCTCGCGAGGTCATCACCCTTGCCACTGGCACCTGTCCGGATGGCCATCACAGCGCCGACCACCAGCAACACGAGTTGCAACGAGAGCATCGTCCGAAGAATGGGCAGCCCAAGCCTGGGTAGCGACTGCGCGAACAGCCGGGTCACGATGATGACCACGCAAAAGACCGGGAGCGCAAGCAATTTGGCCAGTGCGCCAGAGCTGCCCAGAACGAGCGCCGCCCCGAGCGTCACGAAGTTGCCCGTGACGTGCGCCGTGAACAGGCCCTGCAAGGCCAGAAAACCTGCGGTGTCGACGTATCCCGCATTCAGGCTCAGGCAGACAGGAGTCGTGAATTTCATCGGAGTCCTTTGAACAGGAATTTGGGATGCCGCATGATCCTTGCAGCCCGAGTTCAGACGGCCCAGCACGCGCAGCCCAGCGCGCCCCAGAACCCTTTCAGGTCCGAGATCGGCAAGCTCGCGGTCCACGCCGTGGCGTGTCGGTGATCATGCACGTTGCAGCGCTTGGCACATGAACAGTTCGCGGCGTTGTGCATAGCAACTGCCTGCAGCGGCTTTCCTTCCTGATCACCCCAAGCCGCAAAGCCGCCGAAGCTCCGCACCGGCGACCAGTCCGGCATGGCCGGTGGCGGTGCGCCTTCGTCCTCGGTGGTGAACGCACCTGCAGCGAAGACCACCTTGCCACCGACCATCGTCAAGACCGAGGTGGTGTCCGCAATGTCCGACTCGGGGCATGCGAAGAAGTCGCGGTCAGGCACCACGAGATCGGCGAACTGGCCCTCCTGGATACGGCCCTTCTTGCCCTCTTCGTTGGAGAACCAGGTGACGTTCTCGGTCCACATGCGCAATGCGGTTTCGCGATCGAGGCAGTTGCGCTGCGGATAAATCTGCAGACCGCCGACCGTCTTGCCGGTGATCATCCAGGCGAGCGAGACCCACGGGTTGTAGGAGGCCACCCGCGTTGCATCCGTACCCGCGGACACCTTGACACCCTTGTCCAGCATGCGGGCAATCGGCGGCGTGGCCGCTGCGGCGCCAGCGCCATACCGCTCTACAAAATACTCGCCCTGATAAGCCATGCGATGCTGAACGGCGATGCCGCCGCCCAACGCGGCGATGCGGTCGATCGACTTGTCGGAAATGGTCTCGGCATGGTCGAAGAACCAGTTGAGCCCGGCCAACGGGATTTCCTGGTTCACGCGCTCGAAGACGTCCAGCGAGCGACTGATGGTTTCGTCGTAGGTCGCGTGCATGCGCCAGGGCCAGCGGTTTTGCGCAAGGATGCGCACCACGTCTTCGAGCTCGCCCTCCATCTCTCCCGGCATGTCGGGCCGCGGCTGCCGGAAGTCCTCGAAGTCCGCCGCCGAATAGACCAGCATCTCGCCGGCGCCGTTGTGCCGGAAGTAGTCGTCGCCTTGTTTGTACTTCGTGCTCGCCGTCCAGTTCAGAAAGTCGTCTTTTTCCTTCTTCGGCTTTTGCGTGAAGAGGTTGTAGGCCAGACGTATCGTCAATTGACCTTCGTCCGCGAGCTTCTGGATGACCTGGTAGTCATCGGGGTAGCTCTGCGCGCCGCCGCCGGCGTCGATCACGCCGGTGACGCCGAGGCGATTGAGCTCGCGCATGAAGTGCTGTGTCGAATTCAGCTGGTAGTCGAACCGCAGCTTCGGACCCTTTGACAGGGTGGCGTACAGGATCGCCGCGTTCGGCTTCGCCAGCAGCAAACCGGTGGGGTCGCCATCGCTGTCGCGCAGGATCTGACCACCCGGCGGCTCGGGCGTGTCACGGGTGTAGCCCACGGCGCGCAGGGCAGCACCGTTCAGCAGGGCGCGGTCGTAGAGATGCAGGATGAACACCGGCGTGTCCGGCGCCACGGCGTTGAGCTCGTCGATGGTCGGCAGCCGCTTCTCGGCGAACTGGTGCTCGGTGAAGCCGCCCACCACCCGCACCCACTGGGGCGCCGGCGTGATGGCGACCTGCCGCTGGAGCATGTTCATCGCGTCAGCGAGCGACTTCACGCCGTCCCAGCGCAACTCCATGTTGAAGCTCAGCCCGCCACGGATGACATGGGTGTGGTTGTCGATCAGACCCGGCAGCGCGCGCTTTCCCTGCAGGTCGATCACGCGGGTGGCCCGCCCCGCCAAGGCCATCACCTCGCCATCGCTGCCGACGCGAACGAAACGGCCGTCCTTGACCGCCACGGCGCTGGCCGTCGGTTTGCTCTTGTCCAGGGTGGTGAACTTGCCATGATGGAGGATGAGGTCGGGTGCCATGTCGTTCGTCATTTCGTATCTCGTGTTTGGTCTTGGCCGACCAGGGCGAGGAGGTAAACCTTCATGTGAACCTGACTCAGCCTTCGTGCGCGCCGAACATCGCATGCGCGTAGTTCAAGCCGATGCCATAGGCGCCGGCGAAGTCTCGCGCGATGCCGGTGGTCAGTTCGTAGGTGTCGCCGCGTGCCCAGTCGCGCTGCATCTCCAGCAGGTACTGAACCGAGGTCAAGGGCTGCGCGCCAGCCTGCACCATGCGATCCATCGCCCGGTTGTGCGCCTCGTCGGAGACATCACCGCAGGCGTCTGCGATCACGTACACCTCGAAGCCCTGGTCGAGCGCCGAAAGTGCCGGCCCGACAATGCATACGCTGGTCCACAGCCCGCTGAGCACGATGCGCTTCTTGGCGATGCGGTTCACCTCGGTGATGACGGCGGCGTCTTCCCAGGTGTTCATCGACGTGCGGTCGAGCATCTTCTGCCCTGGGAATGCCCCGGTGATCTCGGTGAACATCGGTCCGGAGAAGGTCTTCTCCGCAACGGTCGTCAAGATGGTCGGCACCTTGAAGCCTGCCGCAGCGTGTGCGACCAGCGCCGCGTTGGTGCGCAGCAGAACCGGATCGATGGACCGGGTGGCGAAGGCCATCTGCGACTGAAAGTCGATCATGACCAGCGTGTGATCGATCGGGGTGAGCAGCTTGGCGCCGGGGGTGGGCTTGGCGATAGGGGTCATATCGTTTCCTGTGTGAAATCACCGCAAAGGGGTGGGTGTGCGAGGGTTGAACTCACCTTGATCCAAGGTCTTGGTGATGCCGTCACGCCAATAAGATACGCTCGATCGAGCAGCAAATAAATGGAGCAGATGGAATGAGATCATTTCCAATCTCGTCATGATCAAACTGCCAGACCTCGAGGCATGGGCCATCTTTGCCAAGGTGGTGGAGATGGGCTCCTTCGCGAAAGCGGCCGACGAGTTGGGGCTGTCGCAGGCGACCGTGTCGAAGGCGATCACGCGGCTGGAGTCGCGGGTGAAGACAACGCTGCTCCACCGGACCTCGCGCAAGATGTCGCTGACCGAAAGTGGCCGCGGCGCCCTGGAACGAGCAGCTCGCATCCTCGACGAAGGGGAGGCGGTCGAGTTGGAGGTCGCGGCGCAATCTGCCAATCCCCACGGCCTGATCCGACTGGCGGCGCCCATGTCGTTCGGAATCAGCCATCTGGCGCCGCTGCTGCCGGATTTCATGGCGAGTTATCCCGACATAGCCCTGGAGGTCGACTTCGGCGACGAGATCATCGATGTCATCGAGCACCGGATCGACATTGCGCTGCGAATCTCGAGCCTGGCCGATTCGACACTGCTGGCCAGGCGAATGTGCGCGGTTCGGCTGCTGCTGGTCGGCTCGCCCGAATACCTCGACCGCCACGGCCGCCCCGAGCACCCTCGCGAACTCAGCGGCCATCGGGCGTTCTTCTACACGAACTCACATCTGGGCGATGCGTGGCGCTTCGAACACCGCCGGCTCGGGGCCTTTGCGATCAGCGTGCCCGCCCCGCTGCGCGTCAACAACGCCGAAGCCTTGATGCCGGTGCTGCTGGCGGGCCAGGGGCTGGCACTGCAGCCGGAATTTATTTGCTGGGCGGAACTGCAGAGCGGGCGGCTCGAACAGGTCCTTCCCGAATGGGTCTCGCCGCCGATTGCGCTGCACATCGTGACGCCACCGCACCGGGCGCGACCGATGCGAGTGCAACTCCTGATCGACTACCTGGCGCATTGTTTTGCCAACGCGCCCTGGGCTCAGAAGACGCCGGTCGGCAAGCGGCGCGCCAGGTAGGGGCGTGACGATCAGCGGCCGGTGAACCGCGCCGGCCGCTTCTCGACGAACGAGCGCACGCCTTCGGCCAGGTCTTCGCTCGCCAGCATGCGCTGCGCGATCTCGTCGAAATCGGCCACGGCGGCGGCCTGGCCTTGTTCGATGCACTTGATGACGTTGAGCCGTGTCGCGATGACCGCCAGCGGCGCCTGCGCGGCGATGCGCTGGGCGATCGCCAAGGCCTCTTCCAGCTCGCCGCCAGCCGGCACGACCTTCTGCACGAAGCCCAGGCGCAAGGCCTCGGCGCTGCCGAACTCGTCGCCCGTCAACAGCAGCAGCATGGCGTTGCCCATGCCGGCCCGTTCGGCGAAGCGCAGCGTGGCGCCACCGCCGGCCATCAGGCCGCGCTGCACTTCCTTTTGCGAGAAGCGGCAGTCGTCGGCCGCGACCACCACATCGGCGCCCAGCATCAGCTCGATGCCCACCGTGAAGCAGATGCCCTTCACGGCCGCGACCACCGGCTTGTTGCGGCGCGGGTGGCCGGGGGTGCCGAAGTCGTGCGGGTCTTGCAAGCCTTCGGGGATCAGCTTGCCGCCGGCTTTCAGGTATTCGGAGACGATGGGCAGGTCGAGCCCGGCGGTGAAATGCGCGCCGGCGGCGTGCAGCAGGCCCACGCGCAGGCCGGGCTCGGCGTCCAGCCGGGTGTAGGCCTCGGCGAGTTGCCGGAACATGGCAGGCGTCCAGCCGTTGCGCTTGGCCGGGCGGTTGATGCCGATCAGCAGCACGTCGCCGATGACCTGTGTGTCGATGCAGCCTTCGGCGGGCGGGGTGGTGAATTCGATCGTCATGGGGTTGTGTCTCCGGGAAAATAATCGCCTCCGATGGTGTCGCATGCAGTGGCCGGGCGTCATTCGGAAACTTCATGCGGCCGATGAAAGCCCTGCATGCCGCAGATGGCTTGCTTGCGTTGGCCTTAACTGCCCCGACGTTCTAAGCTTCGTCCATTCTTCGCCGCCACAGATCGACGTGTCCCTCACCACCTTCCACCCCGCTGTTCAGGCCTGGTTCGAACGCAGCTTCCCTTCGCCCACACCGGCGCAGGCGGCAGCGTGGCCGGCCATTCAGGCCGGCAAGCACACGCTGGTGGCTGCACCCACGGGCTCGGGCAAAACGCTCACCGCCTTCCTCGCGGCCCTCGATGGCCTGGTGCGTCAGGGTCTCACACCTGAAGGTTTGCCCGACGAAACCGTGGTGGTCTATGTGTCGCCCCTCAAGGCACTCTCGAACGACATCCGCCTCAACCTTGAAGCCCCGCTGGCCGGCATCCGCGAAGAATTCGCGAAGCTCGGCCTGCCCGATGTCCACATCCGCACTGCCGTGCGCACCGGTGACACGCCGGCCTCGGAGCGGCAAAAGGCACTGCGCAAGCCACCGCATGTGTTCGTGACCACGCCTGAATCCTTGTATGTGCTGATGGGCTCGGTTTCGGGGCGGCGGGTGCTCTCGACGGTGCGCACGGTGATCGTCGACGAGATCCACGCGCTCGCGGCCAGCAAGCGCGGCAGCCACCTGGCCTTGACGCTGGAACGGCTGCAGGCGCTTCACGGCGAACCCGTCGTACGCATCGGCCTCTCGGCCACGCAGAAGCCCATCACCGACGTGGCGCGGTTTCTCACCGGCGGCGCGCCGTGCGAGATCGTCGACATCGGTTATGCCCGCGAGCGCGATCTGGCGCTCGAAGTACCGCCCACGCCGCTGAGCGTGGTGATGTCGAACGACCAATGGGAGCAGGTGTACGGCAGGGTGACGGAGCTGGTGCTGTCGCATCGCACGACGCTGGTCTTCGTCAACACCCGCCGCATGGCCGAGCGCGCGGCGCGGCACCTGGGCGAACGGCTGGGCCGCGAGGCCGTCGCGGCGCACCACGGCAGTCTCTCGAAAGAATCCCGCCTGCTCGCCGAGCAGCGCTTGAAGCGCGGTGAACTCAAGGTGCTGGTGGCCACCGCATCGCTGGAGCTCGGGCTCGACATCGGCGATGTGGACCTGGTGTGCCAGCTCGGCTCGCCGCGCTCGATCGCCACCTTTTTACAGCGGGCAGGGCGCTCCGGCCACGCGGTGGGCGGCACGCCGAAGGCGCGGCTCTTTCCGCAATCGCGCGATGAGCTGGTGGAGTGCGCCGCGCTGCTCGACAGCGTGCGCCGCGGCGAGCTCGATGCGCTGCGCCTGGTGCCCGCGCCGCTCGATGTGCTGGCGCAGCAGATCGTCGCCGAGGTGGCCTGCCGCGAGTGGGACGAGGATGAACTCTTTGCGCTCGTCACACGCGCCTGGCCGTATCGGCAACTGACACGCGAGGACTACGCCGCGGTCGTGCGCATGGTCTCCGATGGCTTCTCCACGCGCCAGGGGCCGCGCGCCGGTTATGTGCACCGGGATGCCGTTCATCACCGGCTGCGCGAGCGCAAGGGCGCGCGGCTCACCGCGCTCACCTCCGGCGGCACCATTCCCGAAGCCGGCGACTACACCGTGATGCTCGAACCACAGGCCGACAAGATCGGCACGGTCAACGAGGACTTTGCCGTGGAAAGCATCGCCGGTGATGTGTTCCAGCTCGGCAACACCAGCTACCGCATCCTGCGCATCGAGCCGGGCAAGGTGCGCGTGGAAGATGCGCAAGGCGCCGCGCCCAACATCCCGTTCTGGCTCGGTGAGGCGCCGGGGCGCACCGATGAACTCTCGTTTGCCGTCTCGCGCCTGCGGGCCGATTTCGAACGGCAGTGGCGCGTGGGAACGCCCGACGAGGCCTTGGCCTGGGCAAGCGCAACGCTGGGGCTGGACGGTGCCGCGGCGCGCCAACTCGTCGACTACCTCGGCCGCAGCCTGACAGCACTCGGTGCCTTGCCCACGCAAGACCGCATCGTGCTCGAACGCTTCTTCGACGAATCCGGCGGCATGCAGCTCGTGCTCCATTCACCACGCGGCAGCCGCCTGAACCGCGCCTGGGGCCTCGCGCTGCGCAAGCGCTTTTGCCGCACCTTCGATTTCGAACTGCAGGCGGCTGCGACAGAAGATGCGATTGTTCTGTCGCTCTCCACCAGCCACAGCTTTGCGCTCGAGGAGGTCGCCCACTACCTGCACAGCCACACAGCGCTGAATGTGCTGGTGCAGGCGCTGCTCGAAGCGCCGCTTTTCGGCGTGCGCTGGCGCTGGAACGCCATCACCGCGCTGGCCCTGCCGCGCTTTCGCGGCGGCCGCAAGGTGGCGCCGCAGCTTCAACGCATGAAATCCGAGGACTTGCTGGCGGCGGTGTTTCCGGATCAGGTGGCCTGCCTGGAAAACATCGTCGGTGAACGCGAAATCCCCGACCACCCGCTGGTCGCGCAGACGCTGGACGATTGCCTGCACGAGGCCATGGACGCCGAAGGCTGGCTCGCCTTGTTGCGCCGGTTGGAGGCGGGTGAGATCGAAGTCATCGCGCGTGACCTGGCCGGCCCGTCGCCGCTCGCCGCCGAGGCGCTCAACGCCAAGCCCTACGCCTTCCTCGACGACGCGCCGCTGGAAGAGCGCCGCACGCAGGCCGTGCAAAACCGTCGCTATGCCGACCCCGACAACGCCGACGACTTGGGCCAGCTCGATGCTGCGGCCATCGCCAGCGTGCGTGCAGAAACCTGGCCGCTGGTGCGCGGTGTCGATGAGATGCACGAGGCGCTGAGCCTGCTGGGTGTGGTCACCGATGGCGAAGTGTCTCGCTGCGGCTGGGCCGATGGGCTCGGAGCGCTGGCGAGGGCAGGGCGAGCGACACGGTTGAGCATCGCATCGGCGACCAGCGGTTTGTGGACCGCCGCCGAGCGCCTCGCCGACGCGCGCCTGCTGTACGCCGATGCCATCCTGCGGCCAGTCATCGAACCACCGGCCGAATACGCAGCGCCCAGCGGCAGCCGGGACGAGGTGCTGCGCGATCTGCTGCGCTCGCGACTGGGCGGCTTGGGGCCGGTGTCGGTGGAAGCGCTGCAATCGCAACTGCAATTGAATCGCCCGGAGATCGAGCAAGCACTGCTCACGCTGCAAAGCGAAGGCGCCGTCATGCAAGGGCGCTTCACGCCCGGTGCGGTTGAGGTGGAATGGTGCGAGCGCCACCTGCTCGCGCGCATCCACCGCTATACGCTGCGGCGGCTGCGGCAGGAGATCGAGCCGGTCGAGCCGCGTGACTTCGCGCGCTTCCTGCTCGATTGGCAGCAGGTCGGTGCCGGCCGGCAAGTCGAAGGCCCGGAGGCGCTGCCCGCGGTGCTGGCGCTGCTCGAAGGTTACGAAGCACCAGCCGGTCAATGGGAAGCCGAGATCCTGCCCGCGCGGCTGCGCGACTATTCCTCGTCGTGGCTCGACGACCTGTGCACCGCCGGACGCACCACCTGGACTCGCTTGCGGCCCTCGACCGCGACAGGCCCCGGCAGTGGCGGCGCATCGCTTCGAACCACGCCTGTCTTGCTGCTGCCGCGCCGGAGCGCCGCGCTGTGGGCCCGCGTGGCGCCGCCCGTGGCCGAAGACGCCGCGCTCGGCTCCCGCGCCGAGCGTCTGGCCGACTACCTGGGCGCGCATGGCGCTTCGTTCTTCGACGAGATGCAGCAGGGCACGCGCCTCTTGCCCGTGGAACTGGAAGAGGCGCTGGCAGAACTGGTGGTGCGCGGCCGAGCCAACTGCGACAGTTTCGCCGGCCTGCGCGCGCTGATGGTGCCGGCCTCCAAGCGCCCGTCGGCGCATTCGGCGGGCCGGTCGCGCCACCGCGCAAGGCGGCCGCTCTTCGGCATCGAGGATGCGGGGCGATGGTCACTCGTGCGCGCCAGCCAAGCGCCTGATGCGGCGGCGACTGCAGCCGAAACGACCAGATCGGCAGACGACAGCGAACACATCGTCAAGACCCTGCTGCGCCGCTACGGTGTCATCACCTGGCGCCTGCTCGAACGCGAGCCCGCGTGGCTGCCGCCATGGCGCGACCTGGTGCGCATCTGCCGCCGCCTGGAAGCGCGCGGCGAACTGCGCGGCGGCCGCTTCATCGCCGGCGTCTCCGGCGAACAGTTCGCGCTTCCCGAAGCCGTGGCGCGCATGCGAGAGGTGCGCCGGCAGCCGCCCGATCCGGCATGGGTCTGCCTGGCTGCGGCCGATCCGGCAAACCTGCTCGGTACGCTGCTGCCTGGACCGAAGCTCCCGCGCACTGCGGGCTCGCGGGTTTTATACCGCGATGGGGTGCCGGTGGCGACGTTGGTGGCTGGGGTGGTGACGGTGCTGATCGATATGTCGGGCGAGGAACAACAGCGGGCCGAGAGGGCGCTTGTGCTGGATCCGGGTTTGCGCTTCCTTGACGCCAGCGTCACTCGTTCATTGAGTCTCGATGGTAAGACAGAATGAGCGCGGGGTATTGTGACTCCAGTTTTTCAGCCGCGTCGATGCCGAATTTTGGCTGATGTTGACTTCATCCAGCCACATGGTCCACCCGATATCGGGAGAGATGGTTCTGACATAGCTAACCGGCGTTTCATTGGCCGGGAATTGCACAGTCACCGTTGCGCACTGCACCGTCCCTGACGGATTCCACGGCCAGCCGCCACCGACCTGATAACCGCAATCATGGTTCTGGCCATCGACAGGGCCGACCGAGTCGGCAACCGTCCCACACTGGCGATAGGTCCCGGCATGCGCTGTCGTTTCAATAGCGCCCAGAGCAAGCGCGAGAATGACCACCTGACAGGAAGCTGCGATGCGTTTGTTCACAGATGCCTCCAAGAGCTAGCCGCAGTGTCAGTTTCCCTACCTCACCTGCAATCCGTCGTGGGCACCTGATAGGGCGCACCCACCGCATGTCGCGTATTGTCAGTGACCAACTGACCATTGATGAGATAGTGCTGGCATCTGTCGATTCCATTGAAATACGCATACGCTGCCCTTGCTGCATCCGCACAGGAAACCTGCGACGTGACATAGTAGTCCGAAGATCCAGAACTCGAATTGTCATCGTTTCGTGCGCAATCCTGACGCATCGAAAAAGTGAACGCAAAGGCGCTCGAGCCGATAGCAAGGCCAATGCAGAAAATAATTCCACGAACGAAAACAGATCTCATATCACTGATGACAAGATCATTGCCACTCAAGCCTGCGAAATAGTTCTGGCACGCCCCCAATAACTTAGGCGACGTACGTAACAGAAGCTTTGGCCTTTTCACGTCTTTACGTTGACGCGGCTCGCCGAGCGTCCATCACGGCCTGCACGTCGAAGCCTTCGACGGCTGCGTCAATGGCCGGCTACTGGACGTGCGGTTTTCCTAGGGCAAAAGGGACGGCGCCCACACGCAACTCGACGCGCTGTCAGGCGCCATGATCGACGTTGAGACCCGGCCCGCCGTCAGTGTCGGAGTGTTGGCCGTTCGGCCGGCTCAGATGGAACTCGTGCAGGCGGCGGTGCAGCGTGGCACGGGACACGCCCAAATGCGCCGCAGCGGCCGATACATTCCAGCCCGTGCGCCTCAAGGCCTCGGCCACTGCCGCAGGATCCTCATCGGCTTTCTGCGTGCCCAAGGCGCGGTGGATCGGACAGTGCGCCGTGATCGCCGCCAACAGCGATTCCGGCAGACAGCAACTGTCGATGAGCGGTGAATCACTGACGGCCATGGCAAAGCGCGCCACGTGCTGGAGTTCGCGCAGGTTGCCCGGCCAGCCGTAGCGCCCGAGGGTGCGCCGCGCGTCCTCGGTCAAGGTCCACTCGGTGGTTCCTTCTTCGACGGCTGCGCGGGCGAACGCACGCTCGATCAACTCGATCCTGTCGGCTCGCAGGCGCAGCGGCGGAAGCGCCAGCGTGGAGCCGCTGAGTCGGTAGTAGAGGTCGTCGCGAAACCGCCCCTCTTTCACGAGCGTTTCGAGGTTTCTCAGGGTCGCGGATATCAGCGCAAAGCGGACGCGAACCGGCTCGGTCGCACCCACTGGCACGAACTCGCCTTCCGACAGCACTTGAAGCAACCGTCCTTGCAATGCCAGGGGCATGTCGCCGATCTCGTCGAGGAACAGCGTGCCGCCGTCCGCAGCGATCAATCGGCCCGGCGAGCCTTGTTTGGCTGCGCCGGTGAACGCGCCCGGTCGATAGCCGAAGAGTTCGCTCTCGATCAACTCCTGCGGAATCGCCGCGCAGTTGATCGCGACGAAGCAGCCCTTGCCGTGGGGGCCGGAATCATGGAGCGCGCGCGCAAGCTGGGTCTTGCCGCTGCCGCTTTCGCCCTGCAACAAAAGCGGCAAGCCGCGCGCGTGCAGCCGCTGCGCCAGGCGCAAGCGTTCGGCGATGGCCGGATCGCTGCCGACGATCTGCAAGAGGGTGGGCGAGGCCGTCGAGGAGCCGGTCGCGTCGCCTTCACGATCGCGCGGGCGCATTTCCTTGCGCGGGCCCGAGGCAGACCGGCGGGGCGGATCCACCACGCGAAGGTGCACGCGTCCCTTGGCACTGTCGATGGTGGGCTCCGGAGCACCAAGCAAACGGTCGATGTTGTCGACGCCCACCACCGCACTGAACTTCCTTCCGATCATCCCGTCGCTGGCGCCGCCGCCGATTCGGGCAAGTATCCGTTGTGCGACTGGCGTGACGTCGATGATGCGACCCGCGTCGTCGAGCGCCACCCGTGCCTCTGCGGCACCGTCGCAAAAGTCGTCGTGGCGTGACAGGCGCAGGACCCGTGTGCGGGCATGGCGCCGATCGAAACAGCGGTTCTCGATGCGTCGTGCCGAAGCTGCGACCATTTCCCGAAGCACCGCCTGCATGGCGTGATCGGTTCCTTGCAGGGATGAAACGTTCAGTATGCCGGCCAGCTTGCCTTCCGGTCCGAAGATGGGCGCCACGGTGCAGCTCAAGCCGGCCAGCTTGGTGGCGAAGTGTTCCTCCTTCACGACCGACAGCGGCCGCTGCTCGCGCAGGCACATTCCGATGCCGTTGGTGCCTTGGCTGTGTTCGGTCCAGATCGATCCGGGCAACACGCGAAGGGTGGTGCAACGGTCCAGCACCGAAGCGCTGCTGCGGTAGAGGACTGCGATGCCTTCGGCGTCGGTCAGCATGACGACCTGGGCATGGCTGGCCAATCGCTGATACAGGCGTTCGACTTCGGGGCTGGAGAGCACGCTCAACTCTTCGACGAGCACGCGCCGATCCAACAGCTCGGCGTGTGTGAGCACATCGGGTTCGGGAATGCGATCCGGTTCCAGATGGTGCTCTTCGACGCTGCGAAGCCACGATGCCTGAAGGCCGATATCCAGATCGCCGAGCAACGCGGAGCGCCGACCTTCCAGGGCTGCCATGACTTCATTGGCGTGATTCGGCGTGACCACTTTTGATTCTCCAGGACGCAGCCGGGAAGCCTAAGCCCATCTTCCGACAGTGCGCACCCGGGGCAACCCCTTGCCATGCTTACCGAGGAGGCCCGCCTCCGACATCGCTTTGTCGCACCGAAGGGTGCGGTTGCGACACAAGGTGTCGCACGGGCATTTTTTGCGACACCCTCAAAACGATCAAGTGCTTGATTTTCCTGTGTTCGTCGCGATGGCACGACGCTCGCAATCTCATGAGCGAGAGAGCCTGTTCAGGGCTCCCGGGATTTCACAGGAGACGCGCAACATGTTGAATAGATCTATCGGCGATGTCGGACAAATGCAGACGCCCGCTGCTTTCAAGGACGCGATGCGGCGCATTGCCAGCTCCGTCATGCTCGTCACCGGCCGCGATGTCGATGGCCTGCCGCACGGCATGGCAGCGTCGGCGGTCATCCCGGTCTCTATGGACCCACCGTCCATGCTCGTTGCGATCAACCGCACCGCCGGCCTGCACCCGGTGGTGCAGCGCACGCGGCGCTTCTGCGTGAACCTTCTCGGCGACGACCAGCAGCACTTGCTCGCGCCGTTCTCGCAATCGGCATTGCGCGCCGAGCGGTTTCGATCGGACGACTGGCGCGACGCCTGGAGCGACGATCTCGAGCAACTGCCATGGCTCGCGGGAGCGCCGGCCGCGGTGGATTGCGCCGTCGAATCCGCACTCGACTACGGCACACACACGCTGTTCATCGGGCGTGTGCTGAACGTGCATTGCGAGGAGTCGACGCAGCTTTCGGCTTCACCCCTGGTCTGGCTTGCGGGGCGCCGCGCGGCGCTGTCGCTGTCGAGCTGACCTGACCTTGCACGCAGGGCCTCGGGCCCGATCGTTTGCCCCACCGACCCGCTGCATAGCGCAGCAACCTGAAGGAGACACACCATGAAACTCGGCCTGTTCGGAATGCCCCTGCATCCCCCCACCCGGCCCCTGGCGGACACCTACGCGGAGGATGCCGACAAGGTCATCCACGCGGACGAGTTAGGCTTCGACGAGGTCTGGATCGGGGAGCACATGTCCTGCACCACCGAGCCCGTCGCGGCACCGCTGATGTTCCTAGCGTCCCTGATCCATCGCACCAAGAACATCCGCTTCGGCACGGGTGTGATCGCGCTGCCGAACCATCACCCGGCGGTGGTGGCTGCCGAAGTGGCCCAGTTCGACCACATGAGCCACGGCCGCCTCATGTTCGGCATTGGCCCTGGCGGTCTCGCAAGCGACATGGAGTTGTTCGACGTGCTCGACGGCCCCTACCGGACCGAGCGAATGATGGAGTCGATCGACACCATCTTGCAGTTGTGGCGGCAGGACCCGCCCTACAACATCGATGGCAAGCACTGGAAGTTCAAGATCAAGGACACGGTGATCCCGGAACTCGGCGTCGGCTACATGGCCAAGCCTTATCAGCTTCCACATCCTCCCATCATGATGACCGCGATGTCGCCGTTCTCCGACAGCGTCAAGACCGCGGCCGAGCGCGGCTGGGGGCCCATGAGTGCAAACTTCTGCCCCGAGTACGTGATCGCCAGCCATTGGAAGAAATACAAGGAAGGGTGCGAAGTCGCCAACCGCAAGCCGACAGGCGACGACTGGCGGGTGGCGCGCAACATCGTGATCGCCACTTCCGATGCCGAGGCGCGCGACCGCGTGATGGATCCCAATGGCAGCAACTACTACTACTTCGCGTATCTGTGGAAGGTGTTGCTGGCGGTCAATTACACGGCAGTGATGAAGGCCGATCCCAAGCAGCCGGACGAATCGGTGACGGTCGAGCAGTTGATCGACAGCATGGTCGTCTATGGCTCGCCGAAGACAGTGACCGAGAAGCTGGTGGCGTTCCGCGAACGCACGGGCCCGTTCGGCACGCTGCTGATGGCCTCGATGGATGGCTCCGGCGCCAACCGTGCCTGGGAGTGGCAATCGATGGACTTGCTGGCACGTGAGGTGATGCCGGCATTGCGCAGCGCACTCGGACGCTGAGCGAACGTTGCCGATGCGATCGGCCTCGGCCGATCGCATCACCGAAGAAAACCTATTCGAAGAAAATGACCATGAGACAAGTCAAGAACCTTGCATTGGCGATCTGCCTTGCAGCGGCAATACCCCAGTTCGCATCCGCAAAAGACGGTTTGGCCGAGGATGCCGATGAGTCGGATACGAGCTGGCCGACCTACAACAATGACTATGCGAGCCAACGCTTCTCGCCGTTGAAGGTGATCGACGTCAGCAACGTGGCGGGCTTGAAGGAGGTTTGCAGGCTCGAACTCTCCGACGGCGGCTCACTGCAGTCCGGCCCGATCCTGGTGGATGGCGTGATCTATGTGACGACGGCGCTGGACACCTTCGCCGTCGACCCCTCGAGCTGCAAGCAGATCTGGAAGTCCAGCCGGCAGCCCGTGGCGCACATGCCTTTCGTGGTCAACCGCGGTGTCACCTATGCCGATGGCCTGATCATCCGCGGCACCCCCGATGGCCACCTGATCGCGCTCGATGCCAAGACCGGTGCCGGCGTGTGGGACCACCAGATCACCGACACCTCGTACGGCGAGTTCGCATCGGCGGCACCGATCGCCTGGCAGGGCGTCGTCTACATGGGCATTGCCGGCAGCGATTGGGGCATTCGCGGCCGCGTCATGGCCTACGAGGTGAAGACAGGCCGCGAACTCTGGCGCTTCAACACCATCCCGCGCGGCAAGGAGACAGGCGCAGAGACATGGAAGGTTGCCAGCTCCACCCTGATCGGCGGCGGTGGCATCTGGGGTGCGTTCACGCTCGATATTCGCGAGGGCCAGTTGTTCGTCAGTGTCGGCAACCCGGCGCAGGACTTCCTGCCCAAACACCGGCCAGGGGACAACCTCTTCACCAACTCGCTCGTGGCGCTGGATGCCCGCACCGGCAACCTGAAGTGGTGGTATCAGGCGGTCAAGAATGACCCATGGGACTACGACCTTGCATCGGCTGCCGTGCTGTACCAATCGAAAGCAGGCTATCGGGACTACGCGGCCGTGGCCGGCAAGGACGGCTATCTGCATGTGGTCGATCGCGCGACGCACAAGCTCATCTTCAAGACTGCCGTCACGACGCAATTCAAGCAAGCATCTGCGCCGACCAAGGACGGTGCCAAGCATTGCCCGGGCAACATCGGCGGTGTGGAGTGGAACGGCCCGGCGTATGACGTGGGCAACCATCAACTCATCGTCGGCGCCGTCGACTGGTGCTTCATTTCGACCATGACGGCTCCGGAATACGTTCGCGGACAACTGCGCTATGGCGGCTCGACCAAGCCGGTCCCCAACGAGAAGGCCACCGGTTGGGTCACCGCCGTCGACGCAGACAGCGGCGCCGTGAAGTGGAAATACCACACCGACGCACCCGTGGTCGCGGCCGTCACGCCGACCGCCGGCGGCGTCACGTTCGCAGGTGACAGTGCCGGCAATTTCCTTGCGCTGGAAAACACCACGGGCAAGGTGCTGCTGTCGAAGAAGATGGATGGCGCACTCGGGGGCGGCATCATCACGTACCTGTCCAAAGGTAAGCAGTACGTGGCCGTGACCTCGGGCAACATCTCGCGCCTGACCTTCGGTGGCACAGGAAATCCGAGTCTGGTTGTCTGGGGGCTGTGAGCATGGCGCAGCGTGCGTGCTTGCTCGCGCTTCTATGTGCCGCGGCACTCGCACCCGCTTCGGCTGCACACGCAGATGATGGCGCGGCATCTGCTCCGACGGTGGCCGCCAGCGGAGCAGATGCAGCCCCCGCACCGAGTCCCGAACGCGGCAAGCGAGCATTCCAGCGGTACTGCAGTATCTGTCATGGCGCACGAGGGGAGGGGGCTCTAGGCCCCCCGTTGCAAGGCATCTCGGGCCGCCTGACGACCGAGCAAATCGAGCATCAGATCGTCGAGCCGCGCGGTTCCATGCCTCGGCTCTACCCCAGCCCCATTGACAAGTCTTCCCTCGGTGATTTGAATGCCTATCTGAACTTGCTCAAATAGGTCAGGTCTGCCCCGAGGCCTGCCTGTTCACCGGAACTTGACCCGTCGAAAGGCCGATCGTAAGGCGGTGCGTGAGCGCCAAGGCCGCGCCGACGGTAGCCCTTGGTCAAGAGGCCACGCTTGGCGCTCGAAAGCATTCTGAAAGACGACTGACCTGAGCATCCACGTCGGCGCTGACTAGCAGCGGCACCCGACATCACTCAGGACACTTCAATGACCAGCATCACACCGACGGCTCAGATTGACGAAGGATTCGTCTCCAATGACCTGGCTCGCGCCGTCGCGAGGGCAGATCGGAAACGGCTGTTGGCGACTCTTATGGCGTCTTGCCTCCTTGCGGGAGGCTGCGCAACCGCACAGAAGCCGGATCCGCTCGAGCCCGTCAATCGGAAATTCTTCGCTTTCAACGAGGGATTGGACAAGGTGGTGCTGAAACCGGTGGCTTCGGCGTATGAAGCCGTGGTGCCGTCGCCTGCCAGAACGGGCGTCTCGAATTTCTTCTCGAACCTTTCTGACCCGTGGTCTGCGGTCAACCTCATGCTCCAGGGGCGGTTCCGGGAAGGCGCGTCAGACCTCGGACGATTCGGCACAAACACCACTGTCGGCATGCTGGGATTCGTCGATTTTGCCAGTGATTGGGGCATGCCCCGTCATGGCGAAGAGTTCGGCCGAACGCTCGGTGCATGGGGTGTCGGGACTGGCGCTTACCTTGTGCTTCCCCTCTTCGGATCCTCGGACCTGCGTGACGCAGCGGCGTCACCCTTGGACAGCATCGGGAGCCCGTTGGGTTACGTTGGCAACGTTCCGACGCGCAACACCCTGACGGTGCTCAAGGCGGTGGACAAGCGGGCGAAGTTTCTCGACGCGGGCCGCTTGGTCGATGAGATCTCCCTCGATAAGTATGCCTTCGTCCGGGACGCATACCTGCAGCGTAGACGACAGGGTCAAGACACAGGCTCAGACGCACGGGCTCGGGAACCGATTGGGAATCAAAGCACGCCAATGGTCAAGCCGCCAGATGGTCGATAGACCGTGGAGTGGCCATTGGCGCTCGACGGCTCGATGGCAGTCTGCAACAACAGCCCTCCTCAAACTCAAGGGAGACCAGCACCATGATCTCGAACCAAAGAAAGAAAGCACCATGAATTTCCGAAGATTCAGGATCCGACTAATGCTGGGTCCTCTGCTGGCCTCAGCGGCCTTCGTTGTCGTCGCCTGCTGGGCAGGCCAAGCTTCCGCCCAAGGCGTATCAAGTCCGCCCGAGTCCTCCTCGACGTGGGGATTGGGCGCGGCTGCAGCCGTGGTTCAGCAACCCTATCGCGGAGTGAAGCGCAAGACGACTGGTCTACCGCTCATCTCGTACGACGGCAATTGGGTCAACGTCTCCGAGAATGGCTTGACCGCAAGTACGTGAGCTACTACTACGGCGTGAGGCCGGACGAAGCTCTCACCAGCCGGGTTCTTTACGAAGGTGCGTCGGCAGCCAATGTCGAAGTTGGCGTGCGCGCAGACTACAGCCCATCGAAGAAGCACAGCCTGTTCGTCGATCTGGGTACGACGCGGCTCGGGAAGGGCATCAAGGACAGCCCTTTGGTGGGGTGAACTGGGTAAACAGTGGTCAGCCAAGGTTATCTATATCGCTTTTGATCGCATGTGCGCTGGAAATAACGAAACCCGTCAGTATCGATTCTGGTATGCTCGCCTTCAATGGGAAGAACCAAGACCGATGCTCGCCGCGAGGCCTTTCTGGACGCCGCGCAGGCCGTCTTCCAAGAGCTCACTTTCGAGAATGCGTCGATGTCGGCAATCGCCGAGCGCGTTGGCAGCTCGAAGGCCACGTTGTATCGTTATTTCGCATCGAAAGAAGTCCTGTTCTTGGAACTCGTGCGTCGGTCGGCCAAGGAGCACGGCGAGCCGTTGATGCCCTTGCTGCAGCGCAGCGGCGGTGTAGAAGCCGGCGCGGAGTTGCCTGTTGCAGCGATGCAGGCGATGTCTTCGCTGGACCCGACACGAGATGTCTCGGAATCGCTCAAGGAGTTCGGTCGTGGAATCCTGAAAACGTTTCACACGCCCCAACGACTCGCGGTGAGGCGCATGGTCATAGCGGCGGCAGTCGATCCGACGATCGGTAAGCTGTTTTACGAGCAGGGACCCATGAAGGCATTGAAGTATCTTGAAAGATATTTCGCCGCGACAATAGCTTCTGGTCGGCTGCGTGAGGCGGACCCTCGCGTCGTCTCGCGACACTTCCAGGGGTTACTCACGTCCGAAGTGCATGACGTCGGGCTGCTCAATGTCCGCACCAGCTTGTCGGATCGACAGATCCGCGCCATCGTCGATCGCGCGGTCGACGTGTTTATTCGCGCGTACGAGGGCCCGCGAAGATGAGTACTCGCTCCCTCATCGACGGTCGTCTGCCGCATGGAGCCGGTCGATGAATCGCGTCGCGCTCGTTGAGGACCATGAGCGTCTCGCAGCCCTGATACAAACCGCGTTTGGCGGGACCGGCATTGAAATAGAGCCGTTCGACCGACTCTCTTATGCGCGTTCGGCAAATGCCGCAGTCACTTACTCGGCGTGGATCATCGACCGCGGCCTTGGCGATGGTGATGGGCTCGACCTGGTGCACGAGTTTCGTGCCGCGGGGAATCAATCCCCTTGTCTGATGCTGACGTCGCGCGACGCCTTGCATGATTGCGTCGAGGGCCTTGAAGCCGGAGCGGATGACTATCTGGTCAAGCCGTTCCGCATGGACGAGCTGGTGGCGCGCGTTCGGGCCTTGCTCCGTCGTCCGGCGCAACTGCAGGACCTGACCCCTGAATTTTTCGGCGTGCAGTTGTTGCCCAACGAGTCCCACCTGAGATGCGGGACGCGACGGGTGGCGCTGGCGTCGGCCGAACTCCAGATCATGCTGTGCCTGGTCAAGGCACAGGGCCGGGCAGTGCGTCGTACGGCGCTTGAAGTGGCGGGATGGGGCTTGGGTGACGGGGTGACCCGCAGCGCGCTCGACGTGGCCGTGCACAGGCTCCGCAAGAAACTGCTTGAAGTTGACTCGGACCTCGAATTGGTCAACAGGAGGGGGCTTGGCTATGCGCTGGCGTCCGCGTCGCCCCGGTAAAAGTCTTTCCGCGGGGCTTCTCCTGGGTACGACGCTGGCCCTGTCGGGCGTGGCGCTCCTCGTCGTGGGAGGTGCCGCCGCAGTCACCTACGTGAACTCTTCGTTTCTCGGTCGAAACGGTCTCGAGGAAACGGCCGCACATGTGCGGCGTGCGCTACGGTTCGACGCTTCGGGTGGGCCTGCGTCGGTAGAACTGCCGCCGCCGCTCAAGAGAATCTTCGACGCCCTCCGCAGCGAAGTCTTCTACCGCGTCCTGGATGCGCAGGGTCGGGTGATCCTGAGTTCGGATGGAGGCCAAGCGGCTCTTGCCTCGGAGGGCGAAAATTTCGATCCGGCGCGAAGCGTCTTCACGCTGGCTCGGGGCGACACTGTCCTGCATGTGTTGACATCACAGGTGGGCACAATGGAGCGGCCCGCCTTTTTGCAGACGGCTCGCAGCGAGCGCTTCAATCAGGCGGTCTTCGAGATCGCCGGGCCTGTCGCGCAACGCAGTGCGTTGACCACGCTTGCGATTGCACTGGCCGTCTTTTCCGCTGTGGTTTTTCTGATCATGCGCCGGACGTTCCACCAGCTTCGACGTGTGGGCCAGGCGGCTGCCGTCATCGAACCCCACAACTTGTCGCATCGCTTGAGCGTGCAAGGTGTTCCAACCGAAGTCGCACCATTGGTCCAAGAGTTCAACGTCATTCTCGATCGACTGGAAAAAGGGTTTCGGGTTCAACAGGAGTTTCTGGCCACGGCAGCGCACGAGCTCAAAACGCCGATCACCGTGATGCGCGCACAGATAGAGGTGAAAGGTGTGGCCGACCGCCAGGTGCTGCTGAAAGACCTCGACCAGATGGCGCGACAGGTCCAGCAACTGTTGCTGCTGGCGGAGGCCAGCGAAGGGCAGAACTACACGATGGACGAAGTGGATCTCGCGGAGATCGCGCAATCCGCCATCGAGCAATTGACCCGCCTGGCCGACGCGCGAGCCGTTTCGCTTCACCTCGACGTGCCAACCCGGGTCCTGGTCTCGGCAGATGAGGGCGCGACATTCATGCTTGTCCGCAACCTTCTGGAGAACGCGATTCATCATGCCCCCCGCGGCACGCAGGTTCGCGTGATGATCCAACCAGGCGCGCTCGTCGTGAGCGACTCTGGGCCTGGTATCGATCCGGCGGACCTGCCCCGACTCTTCGAACGATTCTGGCGAGGCAAGCACCGCCGTGATCAGGGTGCCGGCCTCGGCCTGTCGATCTGCTTCGAAATCGCCACGCGACACGGCTGGTCGATCAGCGCCGGCAACAGCCATCCCGGCGCCACTTTTTCGGTGACATTTGCAGATACCCGCCGTGGGGGATGCAAGCAAGCAGTCGTTGACTACCTGGAATAACGGTCCACGTTCAACCTCGGCTTCCAGCCGCAACCCAACATGTTGCGGGGCAAATCAGATCGTCCTGTATCCAGGGGGCACGAGGGGCGCAGGCCCGATGCACGGGCCTGCACGTCGACTCGGCGAGCACATTGGAAGTCAACGAAGATTCGAAGTGCCGCACGGCCCAATGGGCCAAGCACAAAATCCGTTTCGGCGGCCCGAAGTCGAAAGCAACGTGGAGGCTTTTTAGCGCCCCACGCTTCGCGTGGCCAGCCGCTTTGCGGCGGCACCAAGCGCCTCGGTGACTTCGGGCGCCGACTTGCGCTGGCCTTGATCGATCGCGCGCGCGGCCAAGACCACCGGTCCGTTCCACGGGACGATGCTCAGCACCACGCCGGCAGATTGGCGAACCGTCATCGACAACGCGCCGGGTTTGTCGGTCGGGATGGTCTCCCCCTGGATCTGCGTTGCCAGGGATGCCGCCTCACGAAAAAGATTCGCCGCCAGCATGACGTTGAAGCCCGCCCAGAGGGCCGACGCCCCTACTTCGGCGCCCATCGTTCGGTTGGTTGAAGTAAGAGATGGAATCGGCGTCAGGCCGACTTGTTCAGGATTTCTGCCATGCGCTCGCCGATCAGCGCGCAACTGGCCATCGTGGCTGCGGCGGGAATTCGCGGCATGATCGAGCTGTCTGCGATGCGCAGGTTCTGGATGCCCCTGACACGCAGCTTGCCGTCCACCACCGCTTCGTTGTCTTTCCCCATACGGCAGGTGCCCACCTCGTGAAAGTAGGTCGTTGCACCGTCGCGCGCAAAGTCCTCGAGTTCCTGGCCGCTGAGCTTCTTGCCCGGCGCGACCTCGCGCTTCACGAAGTCCCGCATTGCAGCAGAGTTGCCGATGTCCCGCGCCACCTGAATACCGTAGGAAAGTGCTCTCACGTCATCCGGGTGGCTGAGGAACCGTGCATCGACGATCGGGCGATCGGCCGGATTCGCAGAGCGCAGGCGAATCGCACCGCGACTCTTCGGTGCGACGAGTCCTGCGCACAGTGCCCAACTGGTCGGCGGCGGCGCATAGCGCTTGGCCACCACGTCGCTGGCGTAAGGCAACTCGATCTGCACCAAGTTCAAATCCGGGGTCGCGAGCGTGGGCTGGCTCTTCATGAAGCCCGATGCATTCGCCGCGCTGTTTCGATGCGGGATATGCTCCTTCGGCTCCCAGATGCATCCACCGTGGAGCAGGTGGTCCTGGAAGTTCTGCCCAACTTCGGGCGCGTGCACCAGAGTTTGGATGCCGTGCGACCGCAGTTGGGTCTGATCGCCGATGCCGCTCAGCATCAGGAGCTTGGGTGTGTTGATGCCACCCGAGCACACGATCACTTCTGATTTGGCCTCGATGCGGCGTGGTCCGGCCGCCGAAGCGATCTCGACACCGGTGGCGCGCTTTCCCGCGAACGTGAGGCGATCGACGTGTGTCTTCACCAGCAGCGTGACGTTCTTTCTGGCGAGGGCAGGGTACAGGTACGCCCGTGCCATGCTTTGGCGCCGCCCGTCGCGGATGATTTGATTCATCAGTGCGAAGCCACCACTGCCTTCTTCGCGTGCGCCGTTCAAGTCGTCGAGCACCGGGAGCCCCATCTCGCGGCAGGCCGCCAGCATCGCCGGGGCAGCCGGGTGCGGATTGGCCGCGGGCTGGCACCACACCGGCCCCCCCTTGCCGCGATAGCGAGCATCGGGCTTGCCTTGCCAGTCCTCCATGCGGCGGTAAATCGACAGGCCGTGCTCGTAGCCCCAGTCCTTGTCGCCGCTCTCGGCAGCCCAATGCTCGAGGTCGTTCTTGAACGGCCGCGCCCAGATCGTGGCGTTGATGCTGCTGCCACCGCCTACGACCTTGCCCATGTGCTCAGGGATCGCACGGTTGTTGGTGCCAGGCGATGCGATGGCGACGTCTTGCCAATCGCGTTCGGTGCCGAGGTTGGTGAACCAGACGCCGGGATCGATCACCGAAGGTGCAGTGTCCCAGTCGCCGGCCTCGATGACGAGGATGCTCGCATCGGGGCTGGCCGCAGAGAGCCGCCCCACCAGCGCGGAACCAGCGCTGCCGGTACCGACAACGACGTAGTCATAGGCGAGCTGAAGCTTTGCGGCGCGCTTGCTCTGATTGGCTCGAATGGCATCGAGTTCGTCGGCAAGCGCCTGCAGTCCGGTCGTTGCCAAACCGAAACTGGTCACGGCCCGGACGAAGCTGCGACGTGTCAGGCGGCCGGTGAGCAACGCGTGCTCGAGTGTTTGCAGGGCACTTGACATGTCGCTGCCTTCTGCAGAAGTGAATCTTCTCATCATGGTCTCCGTCGTTGGTTTTTCCGAACCCGGCAATGGCTGATCGATCTGGAAAGAACGCGACGGTAAGAGTGCGGCTGCAGTGGCTCAAACGTCGGGTTAACGCGGGGCTCTGGATTGTTCCGTCCGGGAGCAGGTGCTGTGTCAGCCGCGGGTGGCGAGGTCGTCCGAGTCCACCGATCGCAGGCGCCGGTAGATGAAGTTTCGAGACACCTGCAACGACCTCGCGGCCTGCGACACGTTGCCACCGCAGGCCTGCAGCGTGCGGTCGATCAGATCGCGGTCGAACGCACGCAGCGTCGTCTTCGCGCTGGGAATCTCTGCCGCTTGGCCAACGGAGGCGTCGGGTTCGTTCACCCCGAGATCAGTGAAAGCCACTTCCGGCGTTCGCGGTACGGCGACGAAGTGGCGTGGCCCGTCCGGCGACCGCATTTCGGCCCTTGCCCGAACCATGAGACCGTTGGGAAGCGTCAGTACCGAGGACCCGGTCTCCGGCAGTGAGGCGAGTTGCGCCATTCGAAGTCCGAACATTTCATCGAGGCCGAAGTCTTGCGTCTCCTGCGGCGATGACATGCCCAGCAAACTGCGCGCCACACCGTTGTGCCACGCCAGGCGGCCACGGGTGTCGATGCCGACGAGTCCGACAAGCGCCGAGTCGAGCAGTTCGTCGGCAATCTGGAATCGCACCACCAGGTGATCATTGGATTGAGCGATGAGCAGCCGGTTCTCGATCTCCGCTGCAAACAGACCAGTGACCGCTGCGGCGTCGAAGGCGAACGGAAGTGTCTCGCTCGACAGGTCGAGCACGCCGGCCAGTGCGCCTGTGATGCCACGAATCGGGGCCGCCGAGCAGTGCATCCCCTTGACGCTTTCGAAGAAGTGGTCCGCACCGAGCACGGAGACCGCCTTGCCCGTACGAGCGACCACGCCGGGGGCTGTGGTCCCCACTGCTTCTTCGGACAGGTTCACTCCGACCCGGGTGGCGACCGGCATCAGCTCTTCGTGCGCACGCCCTGCGCAACTGGCACCGATGAGCACGCCGGTGGGATCGGTGAGCATGGCGGCGCACGATGTGGTGCCAAGCATCGACTCCAGCTTTGGCGAAACCTCGAGCCACGCTTGCAGCAAGTGGCGGTTCTTCTGCAGCGCCAGATGAGATCGGCTTGCGGTGACGGGTTCGAATACCGCCCGGTCACCGGGACGATGGCGCAAGCGCAAACACCTCGACCATGACTGGAATACCGCGTCCGACACGACGCCCGTGGGGGTCAGCCCCTCCTCGAAGAATTGCTGCCGCGCCAAGTCGAGACGGGCCGCGCGAGAACCGAGGAACGAGCTCGGCGGCAGTTGCGAAGACATGAGGGATCCGCTTCTCGGTTCGGTGAGGAAGTGACCGGCGGAGTCCCAGGCGGAACGTGCGCGCGACGCGCCTGCGCTCACGATGCGTCGGGCTGGCCGGCTGGCGCTGCCTTCCGAAAGGCCTCGATGCGGCCGCAGGCCTTGTCGATTGCCAGCACGTTCGGCCAACGGCCGATGTCAAGTTCGAAGCGGCGGGCGCTCTCGATTTGCGGCACGAGATAGACGTCGGCAATCGTCGGAGCACCACCGAAGCAGAAGTCGCCGCGTTGTGTGTCGCCAGCCAGCAGCGCTTCGAGTGCGTCGAATCCGTCGGTGATCCAGGTCGCGCACCAACGTTGCACGGCCGCCTCGTCGGCACCGAACTGATGGCGCAGCGCTTCGAGGATGCGCCGGTTGTTGATGGGATGAACATCGCATCCGACGATGGCTGCGAGAGCGCGCACGCGGGCACGCGCGTCGATGTGCGAAGGCAGCAACGCTGGCGTGGGATAGCGCTCCTCCAGCCACTCGATGATGGCCGGCGACTGGATCAAGACCTGGTCACCATCGACGAGTGCAGGCACCAGACGCTGCGGATTGATCGCCTTGTAATCGGCGCCGAGGTGCTGCTCTGTGCGTAAGTCGATCGGCAGGTAGTCGTAGTCGAGGCCCTTCAGGTTGAGGGCGATGCGCAAGCGGTGCGAGGTGCCGCTGCGGAAGAAGTTGTAGAGCTTCATGGACATTCCGGTTGTTTCACCTGTCGATCTGCACGCGATGGGCGTGAAGCGCTTCGAAAATCGGCGCATCGCCGAATCGGAAGAGATCCAGCTGCGTCGTCGGTGAAGCTTGTGCCGAGAATGGCACCCACGACGGCACGACGAACATGTCGCCACGGGCCACGTCCCATTGCTTGTCGCCGACGCTCACGACGCCGGTGCCATCGAAGACCTGATAGACGGACGAACCGGTTTCGCGCCGCGTGAGCGTGGCCGCGCCGGCACGCAAGCGGTGCATCTCGGTGCGCATCGTCGGCAGCACGTCGCCGCCGTTCGTCGGGTTCGTGAAGCGCACTGCTGCGTGGCCAGGGCTCAGCGTGCAGGTTTCGCCTTCGTCGTCGAGTTCTAGCTGTTCGGCCAGCGCGCGATCCGTGTCCACCCAGCGATAGGCGAGCAGCGGCGTGGCGGGCAGCGCGCCGGTCCTGGACACCGGGCGCAGGCCCGGGTGGCCCCAGAGGCGCTCGGAACGGGAGCGATCCGGCGTCGTCATCTCGGCCGCGCCGATGCGGTCACGCCCCACTTCGAAGAACTGGCTCTCGGTGTAGTACGAGAACGGAATGTCCAGGCCGTCGATCCATGCCATCGGTTCGCTGGCGGCGTTGTGGTGCGCGTGCCAGTTCCAGCCGGCTTGCGGCAGGAAGTCGCCGCGCGACATGCGCACCGCGTCGCCGTTGACGACCGTCCACACGCCTTCGCCTTCGACGACGAAGCGGAACGCGTGCTGCGTGTGGCGATGCTCCGGTGCGTTCTCGCCGGGCATCAGGTACTGAATCGCGGCCCAGAGCGTCGGCGTCGCGTACGGCTTGCCACCGAGCGCGGGGTTGGCCAGCGCAATCGCACGCCGCTCGCCGCCGCGACCCACCGGGACGATGCGGCCGGCTTGCGCCGCGAGTTCCTTCAGCCGGTCCCAGCGCCACAAGTGCGCGGCGGCTTTCGATTGGGGATGCAGCGGCATCAGGTCGCCGATCTCGGTCCACAGCGGGACCAGGAGTTCCCGCTCGAACCCGCGATACAGCTGCTCCAATTCAGGCGACGGGTCGGGTTGCCCGGGCGCGGCAACAGCCTTCAACCGCACCGGCGAGGGAGTGACGTCGATGGCCATGGCCTTGCTCCGTTCTGTCGTCATTTTCTGTCGTCATTCACTCGGCAGGGCCGACCTCGAGGGTGATCGTGCCGACACCGTCGATCCGGCCTTCGATGCGGTCGCCCGACTGCACCGGGCCCACGCCTTCGGGGGTCCCCGTGAAGATCAGATCGCCCGGCTGCAAGTGGTAGAACTTCGAGAGGTCGGCGATCAGCTCCGGGATGTTCCAGATCAGCTTCGACAGATCCGACGCTTGACGCTGCGCGCCGTTGACGTTCATGGCAAGGGCGCCCTTGTCGAGGACGGTCCCCGGCATCGGGACGATTTCGGAGACCACCGACGATTCCTCGACGTCCTTGCCCAGGTCCCACGGCCGGCCCTTTTCGCGGGCGATGAGTTGCAGATCGCGCCGGGTCATGTCCAGGCCGCAGGCATAGCCATAGATCAGCTCGTGCGCATGGGCTTCGCCGACCCTAAATCCAGGTGCCCCGATCGCCAGCACGAGTTCCATCTCGTGCTGGTAGTCCTTGGTGCCCGGCGGGTAGGCGACGGTGGCACCCGACTCGACAAGCGTCGAAGGGGCCTTGGTGAAGTAGAACGGCACCTCCACCGACTTGTCCACCGGCCGCCCCATCTCGACCGCATGCGCGTGGTAGTTGCGGCCGACGAAGAACAGGCGGTGGATCGGATAGCGCTCAGTGCGCCCGCGCACTGGCAGCGAGAGGACGGGGGAGGGGTTCCACAAGTAGGTGGTCGGGTTCATGTTGGCTCCGTTGAAAGGGGGTTCGAAAAATCAGGCGTGTTTTGCAACCGACACGCGGTCCGGCGCATCGGGAATCTCGGCGCTCGCGTCGTGGTGATGCGCCGAGGCCGACCGACGGTGATCGATCAGCAGCACCGCGATAATTCCGAGCACGGCCGGAATCGAGATCGCGATGAAGTTCTGCTGCAGCGGCAGCTTCATGCCGACGAGGATGCCGATGACGATGGGTGCGAGGATCGCGCCGGTGCGGCCGATGCCGAGCGCCCAGCCCAGGCCGGTCGAGCGGATCGCCATCGGATAGAACTGGCCGGTATAGGCGTTGGCGACGATCTGTGTGCCGATCGTCGAAGCGCCGGCCAGACCGACGACGACGAACAGTGCCGCAGTCGACATGGGTTGGCCCAGCAGGGTGATCGAGACCGCGGCCAGCGCATACATCGCGGCGAGCACGACCTTGATGTGGAACCTGTCGGCCAGCCAGCCGCCGCCGACTGCGCCGATCACCGCGCCCACGTTCAGTACCAGCACGAAGGTGAGGGCAGATCCCAGGCTGTAGCCCGCGCCGGCCATCAGCTTCGTCAGCCACGAGCTGAGGGCGTACACCATGAAGAGGCACATGAAGAAGGCGAGCCAGAACATCACCGTGCTGAAGCCACGGCCGTCTTCGAAGAGACGCTTGATCGGCGCGTTGTCGGCCTTGTCTTCGGCCGGCACGGTGAAGCGGTCGCTCGCCACAGGCCTGTAGCTCGGCTCGAGCTTCGCGGCGATCACCTTCAGTTCGTCATGCCGACCCTTGGCGAGCAAAAACGGCATCGACTCGGGCAGCGACTTCAGGATGAACGGAATGAGCAGTACCGGCAGGCCGGCCGCGAAGAACACCGATGGCCAACCATAGGTTTCGATCAGGCCCTTGCCGAGGATGGCTGCGACGATGCCGCCGACCGCGTAGCCGCTGAACATCAGCGTCACCAAGGTCGCGCGGATTCTCTTCGGTGCGTACTCGGTCATGTGGGCGACGACGTTGGGCATGACGCCGCCGATGCCGACACCGGCCAGAAACCGGACGATGCTGAACGTCACCGGGTCGCGCGTCAGGCCCGCCGCTGCGGTGAAGATGCTGAACAGCGCGATGCAGATGGCCATCGTCTTGCGCCGGCCGATCTTGTCGGCGACGGTGCCGAGGAAGATGGCGCCGAACACCATGCCAAAGAGCGCGGAGCTGACCATGAAGCCAGCGCGGGTCGGATCGACGCCGAGGTCTTTCATGATGGACGGCAGCGCGATGCCGACCACCGCCAGGTCATAGCCGTCGAAGATGATGATGAGCGCGCACCAGAACAGCACGAGCCCGTGAAAGCGGTTGAAGCGTGCCTCGTCGGCAAGCTGGTGAACGTCGATTTGACGCATGGTTTTTGTCTCCTGGAGTTGTTTGAGGCTGGCGAGCAATGTCAGAGCTTCGCCATGGGCACCTGCACGTCGGCGAGTCGGGCGGGATCGACCACCTTGCGCTGCTCGATCAGCCGCCGCGCGAACCGAAGGTCACGTGCCGCGTTCGGCCCGACGGCGGCGCTGACCACATCACCGTCGAGGTAGAAGAGGATGAAACTCTCGGAGCCGGGCGCCCGGCGCTCGATGACGCGGTGCGCCGGCGTTGGCATGCCGTAGATCTGCAGGTTGGTGTCGTACTGATCCGACCAGAACCACGGCAGTGGCTGGTGATCGACGGCCAGACCGAGGGCAGAGCGCGCCGCGGCGATGCCTTGCTCCTGGGCGTTCTGCCACGATTCGAGTCGCATGCGGCGGCCGGCCCAGGCGCAGTGCCAGGCGGCCACGTCGCCGGCGGCGAAGATGTCGGGATCGGAGCTGCGGCACTGGGCATCGACGACGACACCGCCATCGCAGGTGAGCCCCGCCTCGCGCGCCAACTCGTCGTTGGGGATCAGGCCGATGCCGACAACGACGGTGTCGCAGTCGAGCTCGCGGCCATCGCTGAGCATCACCGTGAGCGTGCCGTCCGCGTGGCGCGACAGCTTCTCGACCCCGGCACCCAGAACGACCTCCGTCCCGTGCGCCGCGTGCAGCTTCGAGAGGTAGGCCGAAATCTCCGGCGGCACAGTGCGTTCGCACAGCCGCTTCATGGCCTCGACGACCGTCACCGACATGCCCTTCTTGCGCGCCGTCGCCGCCACCTCCAGGCCGATCCATCCGCCGCCGACGACGACGAGCCGCTTGCCCGCGATGAGTGCCTGACCCAGTGCCCGCGCGTCTTCGATGTTGCGCAGCGTGAAGACACCCGGCAGTTCCGCGCCGGGAACTTGCAAGGGACGTGCGCGCCCGCCGTTGCAAAGAATCAGCTTGTCATATGCGACAGGCTCGCCCTTCGACAGGCGCACCTGCTTGTTGGCGCGAGCTATCGCCGTGACGCGAACGCCTGGGAGCCAATCGAGTGCCAACTGGTCGAAGGCCTCGGGCTTGACAAGGTAGGTGCTCTCGGCCGATGCGTCGCCCGACAGCACGGCCTTGGACAAGGGCGGTCGCTCATACGGCATGTGCGGCTCGTCGCCGATCAGCACGATCTTGCCGGTGTGGCCTTCCTTGCGAAGCGTCTGCGACGCCCAGCCGCCGGCTTGTCCGGTGCCGACGATGACGATGGTGTCCGTGCTCATGATGCAAGCCTCCGTTTCAGGCGGGTGTGGCAAAGCCAGGCCTGGTCGTGAACGCCGGGCACTGCACGCGCAAAGGCGTGGTCGAGTGGCTGGTGGGGGATCAGCCGATCGCGAGAAACACGCGACCGCCTTCGATCTTCACGGGGTAACTTTTGATGGCCTCGGTCACCGGCGCGCAAGTGGGCGCCCCGCTGCGGATGTCGAACTTGCCTTGGTGCAGCGGGCATTCGATCTCGTGCCCATCGAGAAAGCCCTCGCACAGCCGTGCATGCCCATGGGTGCACAGGTTGTCGGTCGCGAAGATCTCGCCACCGGTGCTGTAGAGCGCCAGGTCACGCCCCGCGACCATCATCCCGATCACATCGTCCTCGGGCACGTCGGCCACGGCGGCCGCGTCTGTCCATTCGGTATGGCTCATGATTTGTCTCAGATCGGGTAGATGATGGAGTTCGGGATCATTTCGCTGTCGTAGACGACCTGGCGCGATTCGAACTTCAGGCCTTCTGGCGTGCGCACCACCACGTCGATGTAGCGCCCGACGCTGAAGACCGACGACAGCTCCGACAGCTTGGTGCGAAAGACGGCGTAGTTGGCTTCGCACTCGAAGCGATCGCCATCGACATGGCGCTCGACCTTTCGGACGACAGGCGTGCCGCACACATTGCGCTGGTAGTAGGGGTCGTGGAACAGCGTCTCACGAATGCCGTAGACCCGGTCCTTCAGCATGCCCTTGCTCTCGAACGACAAGGTTGCGAGCGGAAAGCCCCGGTCGAAGTTCTCGCGCGGCTGCAGCCGGTAGACGCATTCCTCGGTGAAGAATTCGGGCCACAGTTCCCATTCGCCGGAACTCACGGCGCTGGCGTAGTGGGCGTAGAGCTGGGTCAGCTCGAAATAGTCCTGTGCGTTCATGGAGGGGTTCATGATCAGGCCTCCATCTGCTTGCGCCAGTATTCGTACATGCCCCGGATCAGCGTCTCGGTGACCATGTGATCGGTATCGGCGACTTCGCGGCCGCCCAGCTCGGCGAGCGTGCGGTGAAACGGCTTCTGCTCGAAACCCTTCTGCGAGAGTTCGATGACCTCGCCGTCGTCGGCCGAAACGAAGCCGGCCGGGCCGAACAGGTTGGCCTGGCGCAGGCGCCGCTGCGTCATCTCTTCGGTGTCGTCCTCGAAGCCGAAGTGCGTCCACACGAAGTCGAAGGCGCCGGGGCCACTCGGCTGGATGTGGCGCGTCGAGACGCTGTTGACCTGCTGCTGGAAGATCACGCTCGGGAACAGCGTCATCATCACCGCGGTCGGCCCGCCCCACCAGGGCTCGGGCACGATGTCGAGAAAGCGCGGGTCGTTGAGCTGCATGCTTTCCTTGAAGCTCGACACCTGCGTCACCTGATCGGCGGCGCCGGAGGCACCCCGTGTGGAGATCATGGCCGCATGCCGATGGTGCTCGTCCATCCGCAGTTCCGACTTGTTGTCGGCACGCCAGAGCCCGAAGGTCACGAACCAGGTGTGCAGCAGGCCCGGGTGGTACGGGTCCTTGATGTTCTCCTGCATCAGCTTCCAGTTGCCCGGAATGCGCTGGCGGTTGTAGCCCAGGACCCTCAGCTTGCGGCCGTTGAACAGGCGATCGAAGTAGCCGAGGATCGTCGGGCCCATGAAGTCTTCCAGCGACTCCACGCCCGGGTCGAACGAGGCGAAGACCACGCCGCCGCGGGTCGCGACCTTCAGCTTGTTGAGACCGTGGTCAGCCGGCTTGAAGTCGGCCGGCATGCCGCCGTTGACCTTGCCGCCCTGTTTGACGCCACGGCGGAAGGGCACGCCTTGCAGGTCCCCTTGCAGCGAGTAGTTCCACTGGTGGTAGGGGCAGGTCAGGCCGCTGTCCTTCTTGTTGCCGTGACGCTCGCGGCAGAACTGCATGCCGCGGTGCGCGCAGACGTTCTCCACCACGTTGATGCAGCCGTCGTTGTCGCGCACCATGACCACCGAGCGCTCGCCCACCACGGTGCGCGTGAAATCGCCGGGATTCGGAATTTCGGCCTCCAGCCCCACATAGCACCAGTGCTTGCGGTAGAACAGGCGCTCGAGTTCCTTGCGATGCTGGTCGGCCTCGGTGTAGGCCATGAAGGGGATGCGGCTCGTGCCGTCGCTCTCCCAATGAATTTTTTGCGGGAAAACGGTGGATGCGTTGTCCATGCTTGTCTCCTGTGTGTTCCGGGCTCCGCTCGATGAGGCGGCTTCCTGTGAGACAAATGATTGCGTGTTCCTTGATATAGATCAATAGAATCTGGTCAATACACCGTATAGATTTAATGAATGTGTTCCGCATGGACCTGAAAGACGTCGATCTCAACCTGCTCGTGGTATTCGACCGGCTCCTCGGCGCTCGCAGCGTCTCGAAGGTGGCCGAAGACCTCGGCCTGTCACAGCCGACGATCAGTAACGCGTTGTCGCGCCTGCGCAAGGTGACCGGAGATACCCTGTTCCTGCGCACCACCAAGGGCATGGAGCCGACGCCCTTCGCCGAGCAGTTGGCCGAGCCTGTGGCCTACGCGCTGGGCCTCATCCACAGTGCCATCAATCAAAGAACATCGTTCGACCCCGCGACCGCGAAGCGCTCGTTCACCGTCGGCATGACCGACATCGGGGAGATTTATTTCCTTCCCAAGCTGATGGAGGAACTGGCGCGCGTGGCGCCCGGTGTGACCATGAGTACGGTGCGCAACGCGGCGGTCAATCTGCGTGACGAGATGGAAGCCGGTCACATCGATCTCGCGATCGGGCTGCTACCGCAACTCAAGGCGGGTTTCTTCCAGAGGCGCCTGTTCAAGCAGAGCTACGTCTGCATGTTCCGCAAAGGCCACGGGCTCGACAAGCGCAAGATGTCGTTGGGAGAGTTTTCGGCGGCGAACCACGTGGTCGTCGTGTCGGAGGGAACGGGTCACGGAAAGGTCGATGAGCTGATGGAGCGCAGCGGCGTGGTGCGCACGGTGTTGCTCACCGTTCCGCACTTCGTGGCGGTCGGCCACATCCTGCAGCACAGCGACATGGTGGCGACGGTGCCCGAGCGCCTGGCCCAGGCGCTTGTCGGGCCGTTCGGCCTGGTGTACGTCAAGCATCCGGCATCGCTGCCGGACATTGCGATCAACCTGTTCTGGCATGCGAAATACCACAAGGACCCAGCGAACGACTGGCTTCGCAGCCTGATATTTCGGCTTCATGCCGATCCCGGCTGATCGGGGCGATGTCGGGTGAATTGCTCCCTGTTCGAAGGTCTTTCGATAGCCTGCGCCCGGTCTCAGGTCAGGATGACGATCTTCCCTTGTGCCGCGTTGTCTTCCATGCAGCGGTGGGCTTCGGCAATCTCCGCCAGTCGAAAGACGCGGCCGGGAAAGAGGCGCCGCAGGTCGGCAGCAATCGATCCGGAATCGACGAACGCTTCTTGCGCGCCGCAGGCACGCAGCAGATCCGGCCTGTCGGCCTGGCGTGAAGTGGAGGCCACATGGGCACCGAGGCGCCTTGCGATGGAGGTTACAGCCATGCCCACGGAGGAGGTGCTGCCTCGAATCAGCAGCCGCTCTCCTCGCCGCCTGGCGCCATTTCCACGAGACCGACGGCCTCGATGCCCGGAACGATCGGAAACGAGACGCTGGGCGAGTGACCCTGCCGGGTGAAAAGTTCCGAGCGGTTGAGGCCAAGGGCCTTGACCTGGATGAGAACCTGCCCCGGTCGCGGCTCGGGAATCGAAAGATGCTGGATCTCCAGCACCTCGGGTCCGCCGGCCTTTCGAATTGCCACCGCTTGCATCGTTTTCATCGATGGCCTCCTTGTCTTCGAACGGAGATCTCGTCGGCGTGATCCGCAATGGGCAAGTCCTGCGCCGTTACGGCTTCACGGGCAAGGCGTAGATCACGACCGACGCCGGCCCGCTGTCAGTTCCCATGATGGCGTTTTTCATGCCTGCGGCGACCGCCACATACTGGCGGCCGGCGACGGAATAGGTGACGACACCGCCGCCAATGGGTCCGCCGGTCTGACCCTGGAAGAGGATTTTTCCGGTGGCGGCATCGAAGGCGAGCAGATTGCCGTTGAAATCCCCGGTGAAGAGCAGACCCCCGGCCGTCGGCGTGACGGCGGCGACCATGGGCTGGGGGGAGTGGTACTTCCAACGCGTCTTGCCGGTCGCGGCATCGATGGCGGTGAGCCAACCCGACTTGGTCTTCGGGTCGGAGAAGCCGAACTCGTTCGAAGAGCCGAGGAAGGGCTTGCCGGTCTCGCGCCGAACGGACTCGGGCGGTGCTAGTTTGACGAGCGTCGGCCAGTCGATCGCATTCACATACAGCACATTCGTCTGTGGCGAGTAGGCGGGCCCGTTCCAGTTGACACCACCTTGCGTGCCGGGTGAGAAGCGGGTGCCTTCGGCGGTCAGCGGCGCATCGATGTTGTCGATCGTCGTCACCGGCACCCTGTAGGCGAGCGATTTCAGATCACGATCCAGAACGTAGAGGAAGCCGTTCTTGCCCGCGACCGCCACACGCGCCTGCCCCGATTTCGCCGTGAAAAGGATAGGGCTGGCGGCGATGTCCCAGTCATGAAAGTCGTGCGACTCCACCTGATAGTAGGCTCTCAGCGCGCCCGTTTTTGCATCGAGCTTGACGACCGACGACGTGTAGAGATTGGCCCCCTTGCGATAAGCCGAGGCGAAGTCCGGGCCGGGGTTGCCGGTCGGGATGTAGAGCATGCCGGTCTTCGTGTCGAGTGCAAATGACGAGTACATGCCACCACCGGCGCGTGTCTTGCCGGGGTCGGAGGGCCAGCTGTCGGCGCCGGGGCCTTCGGAGGGCACCACATCGAAGTTCCACACCTTCTCGCCATTCTTGACGTCGAAGGCCATCATGTGGCCGACGCTGCCGAGGTCGCTTCCTGCGGAGCCGAGATAGACGCGGCCCTCCCAGACGATAGGCGCCGCGCCGAAGTATTCGCCTTTCGCGGCGTCGGCAGCCACGACGTCCCAGATGATCTTGCCGGTGTTGGCATCGATGGCCAGCAGGTGAGCGTCCGGCGTGCCGCGGTAGATGCGGGCGTCGGCGTAAGCCGCACCACGCACCGGCGTGCCGAGGCCCATGCTTTTGGCGGCGTACTTGTGTGACCAGCGCAAGGCGCCGGTGCGCGCATCCAGCGCATAGGTTCCCGTTGCGGTGGTGACCACCATCAGGTCGCCGACGACGAGGGGGCCGGACTGGAACGACGTCGTCTCCGGCAGCTCGAGTCGGCCGACTTGGCGAAGGGAGGTGACGTTCTTCGTGGTGACCTGCTTCAGTGGCGAATATCGGTCGCCAGCGTAGCTGCCGTTGTACATGGGCCAGCCGCCCTGGGCCGTGGCCGACCATGTCGCCATCGGACCGAGCAGGAGGGCGGCGCCCAGCACGGGCTTGATCCATTGTGTGGCCCGGCTTGCCTGGGTTTTGCGCAATTGAGCGGTACCTCTACGGGTCTGTCGATTCATTGTCTTGTTCCGAAAGTTGAAATGGTCGAGTCGGCCGATCACTCGTCAGTCGTTTTTTGCGCGACGTCGGGCGGTGTTCCGTCGAACCAGGTGACTCTGACGACTGGCATGGTGTGTCCTGTGAATGAATCGGTAAGAGGACTCTAGAACGCCGAAGCGCGATGAAAAAGAGGTCGGCACGGAATAGACTGTCCCGCAGAGCGGGAGAATGTGCCAATGGATAATTTTCAGGAGGTGCCGTAAGTTGAGTCGGCTTGCGGGGCGTTGTCGGCCGGTGGATCACCGAAGATTTTTCCGGCGCCGGCCCAATCGGTGGCAGCCACGTCTTCGAAGATGACGTAGATGTAGTTCGGGTCGGTTCCGGTGTGCCGAACGATGCTGGAAGTGATGTCTGCGGCGACCGCGCGCTTGGCGACGGCGTCTTTTCCGTCGAACCAGGTGACTCTGACGACTGGCATGGTGTGTCCTGTGAATGAATCGGTGAGAGGACTCTAGAACGCCGAAGCGCGATGAAAAAGTGGTCGGCACAGGATGGACTGTCCCGCAGCGCGGGAGAATGCGCCAATGGATAAATTTCAGGAAATGCAGGCTTTCGTGGCCGTCGTTCAGGCCGGCAGCTTCGTCGAGGCGGCGAACACCCTTGGAATGTCGAAGACGACCGTCTCGCGCCTGGTCAGCGAACTCGAAAGCCGGTTGGGTGTTCGACTGCTGCACCGGACCACGCGCAAGCTCTCGCTCACGAAGGAGGGCGAACTCTTTCAGGAGCGCTGCGGCGATCTGCTGCGCAACGTAGACGCGGCCGAAGCGGAGATGACGGCGCACGCGGGAGAAGCAGTGGGCAAGTTGAAGATCACCGTGCCGGTTGGCTTCGGCATGCTGCACCTGACGCCCTTGTGGCCCGCGTTCATGAAGCGGCATCCGAAGGTCGAGTTGGACGTGACCTTGTCGGACCGCGTGATGGACCTCGTGGACGAGGGCTACGACATGGCGGTCAGGATCGGGCAACTCCCGAGCTCATCGCTGATCTCACGCCAGATTGCCACGACCCGGCTGGTCGTTTGTGCGGCGCCGGGATATCTGCGCAGGCATGGGACGCCGTCGCATCCCTTCGAGATTGCGGAGCGTTCAGTGATTGCCTACACGCTGCTGACCACCGGGGACGAATGGCAGTTCGTGGGGCCTGAAGGCCGGGTTGGCGTCAAGGTCAACGCCCGGCTTCGCAGCAACAGTGGGGACGCCTGTAGTGCGGCGGCGCTCCAGGGGCAGGGCATCGTGCTCCAACCGACGTTTCTGATCGGCGCTCACTTGCGATCCGGAGCGTTGGTCGAGGTGTTGCCACAGTACCGTTCCAGCGAGCTCGGGATCTTTACGGTGTACCCGAGCCGCAAGCATGTCGCGCCCAAGGTGCGCGTCCTGATCGACTTTCTGGCCGAGTCGTTTCGGCGGCCCGCCTGGCCAGCTTGACAATCGGTGCATCTCGCGTCACGCCGCTCCGAGGACGCGCAGTCGACTCCCTTGACGATCGCTGCGCACATGAGTGCAGTGCAGGAGTCGCCGGCCGGCCCGCTTCAGTTAGTTTACATAATATACATCATCGCGCTTTTCTTGGCAGGCAGTCAAGACCCATCGACCCGGCGCGCTGCACCCTCTACGCCTCGAATTTGGCATGCTTCCTGCAACATCCAAGCATGCCCACCATCGCTACCGTCGCCACACCAAAGCTCGACACCCACACCCTGTTCGAAGACGCCCAAGCCATCTTCACGGGAGCGTTGTTCGTCTCCCTGGCGCTGGTGCTGTTCGGCCAGGTCGGGCTGATGACGGGTGGGACGGCGGGCGCTGCGTTCCTGCTGCACTACGCGACCGGCATCAGCCTGGGCAAGCTGTTCTTCGCGATCAACATTCCGTTCTATCTGTTCGCCTGGCGGCGCATGGGGCGGGAGTTCACGTTCAAGACCTTCGTCGCGATCAGCCTTTTGTCGGCGATGACGGAATGGTCGCCGCGGCTGTTTGCGATTGACCGCTTGCACCCGGCTTATGCGGCGGTGCTGGGCGGGCTGCTGCTGGGTTCGGGGTGCCTCTTCCTGGCGCGGCACCGGGCGAGCCTGGGCGGCGCCACCATTGTGTCGCTCTACCTTCAGCGCACCAAGGGCTGGCGCGCGGGCAAGATCCAGATGGTGATCGATTGCAGCATCGTGCTGCTGGCGCTGTGGGTGGTTCCAGCGGCCGAGGTGGCCTACTCGGTGCTGGGCGCGGTCGTGATGAATCTCTTCATCGCGGTCAACCACAAGCCGGGGCGTTACGCTGTGCTCTGAATCTGCCGATACAAGCGATAACAACCTCGTCATCCAACAACGTTCATGCCACCCGGGAGCCATCGATGCAGACACTGGACGAAATGTTGAGCCGCCACCTCCTGAGCTCCGACCAGCACGGCCAGATCCGCGCGTGGATCGCCGCGGCGCGCACGCCGAACGCGATCATGGACATGCCGACCGATCTTTGGCGCGCGCTCGAGCTGGCCAGCGTGCTGATGGACTTCGACGCCGACATCACCTGAGCGTCCGGTCGCCGCAGGGCCGTTCGGCGTCGGCCTGTCACGAACCTGCCACATTCGAAAGCTAGCCTCGTCTCGCCGGGTCGCATGCCCGCGACGGCCCGAGGAGACCGCCTTGCTTTCGAACGACCAACAACTCATCCGCCGCATCCATGCGGACCTGGCCGACAGCTACGACGAGGAGCTGGAACTCGAGCTCGACGACCGCACGGTCGACGACATCGCCGGTGGCTCGCCAGAGCTGGACGATGACTACAAGGAAAGCCGCCGCCGTTACTTCCGCGAGCTGTTCCGCCTGCAGGGCGAACTCGTCAAGCTGCAGGACTGGGTGGTGGCGCAGCGGCACAAGGTCGTCATCCTGTTCGAGGGGCGTGATGCGGCCGGCAAGGGTGGTGTGATCAAGCGGATCACGCAGCGGCTCAACCCGCGGGTGGCCCGCGTGGCCGCCCTGCCCGCGCCAAACGACCGCGAGCGCACGCAGTGGTACTTCCAGCGCTATGTGGCGCATCTGCCGGCGGCCGGCGAGATGGTGCTGTTCGACCGCAGTTGGTACAACCGCGCCGGCGTCGAGCGGGTGATGGGCTTTTGCGACGACGCGCAGTACGAGGAGTTCTTTCGCACCGTGCCCGAGTTCGAGAAGATGCTGGTGCGATCGGGCATCCAGGTCATCAAGTACTGGTTTTCGATCTCGGACGAAGAGCAGCACCTGCGCTTCCTCGGCCGCATCCACGATCCGCTCAAGCAGTGGAAGCTGAGCCCGATGGACCTCGAATCGCGCCGCCGTTGGGAGGAGGACACCAAGGCCAAGGAGATCATGCTGGAGCGCACCCACATCCCCGAGGCGCCCTGGTGGGTGGTGCAGGCGGTCGACAAGAAAAAGGCGCGGCTCAACTGCATTCACCACCTGTTGAGC
>JAMFRW010000248.1 GCA_026224975.1 Rhodoferax sp.
CGTGCTTCAGAGCAGGCTTGAGCGTTTCGTCGTAGTCGATCAGCGCGCGGGTGATGCCGTGGCGCACCGCGCCGGCCTGGCCGGATTCACCGCCGCCGTGCACGTTGACCTTGACGTCGAAGGCCGCGTCGTTCGCGGTCAGCACCAAGGGCTGGCGCACGACCATGATCGAGGTCTGACGGCCGAAATACTCACCGACGGCCTTGCCGTTGACAAGAATCTGGCCGGTGCCCTTCTTGATGAAAACGCGTGCCACCGAAGACTTGCGGCGGCCGGTTCCGTAGTTCCAATTTCCGATCATCACCGCTCCTTAGATTTCCAGCGCTTTGGGCTGCTGGGCGGTGTGCGGATGCGTGGCACCGGCATACACCTTCAGCTTTTTGACCATCGCGTAGCCGAGCGGGCCCTTCGGGAGCATGCCTTTGACGGCCTTCTCGATGGCGCGGGTCGGGTGCTTGGCCTGCATGTCCTTGAACTTGGTGGCATGGATGCCGCCCGGGTAACCCGAGTGGCGGTAGTACACCTTGTCGTTGGCTTTGTTGCCGGTCACGCGGATCTTGTCGGCGTTGACGATGACGATGAAATCGCCGGTGTCGACGTGAGGCGTGTAAATGGCTTTGTGTTTGCCGCGCAAGCGGAGGGCGACTTCACTGGCCACCCTTCCGAGAACCTTATCGGTCGCGTCAATCACAAACCACTCATGCGTCACTTCGGCCGGTTTGGCGCTGAAGGTTTTCATGTGAGTAGGTATGTTGGTTTGTCAGCCCCACGAATGGTTGATGAATCAACCTGCACGAGTTTCGGCTCCGCTTCTCTGGTCTGGTTTACACCAGACATGGCGGACTCTCACTCCGTGCCGCGGTCTCGGTTGCTCATCTCGGTTACTTGAGAGCAAACCTCGGCCACGACTTCCCCGGGGGCAAATTTCGGGAAAGCCCGCGAGTATATCAGCGTTAGCCCCCTCAGGTCGATGGGGCCGCGCGAACCTGGGGAGACGCCTCTAGCCAGTTCGCGTAGACTGGGGTTAACCCTTAAACGAGGAGCGCGTCATGACCTTATCAGGTGATGCACCCACGCCAGACACACGATCTTCCCCCGCCAGTTCGTCAGCCCAGCCGGCCTCGGCCAAAGCCGTTTCCGCCTCCTGGACCTGGGTGCCGATCCGTTCGCTCGGGCCCCGCCACCGCGAACGCATCGCCGCGCACCTGCTGGCGCTCGGCCCGCACGACCGTTATCTGCGCTTCGGCTATCCGGCGACCGACGCCCAGATGTCCAAGTATGTGGACATGCTCGATTTCGAGCACGACGAGGTGTTCGGCATCTTCAGCCGCAGACTGGAATTGATCGCGATGGCACATCTGGCGCACGCCACCGCCAAGCCGGGCGCCACGACGCCGTCGATGTCGGAGTTCGGCGTGTCGGTGCTGCCGAACGCGCGCGGGCGTGGGTTCGGGCGTCGGCTCTTCGAACACGCGATGCTGCATGCGCGCAACCGCGGCGTGCAGACCCTCTTCATCCACGCGCTCAGCGAGAACGTCGCCATGCTCAAGATCGCCCGCAACGCTGGCGCGACTGTGGAGCGCGATGGTTCCGAAACCGAAGCGTTCTTGAAGCTGCCGCCCGACACGCTCGCCTCGCATGTCGGTGAAATGGTCGAGCAGCAGGCGGCCGAATTCGACTATCGCCTCAAGCGGCACGCCCATCAGGTCAACGGCATGTTCGACGTGCTGGCCGAAGTCAAGAGTTCGCTCGCCAAGACCAGCCGCATCGCGGAAGAGTAAGCACGCGTTAACGTCGGGCGGCGGCGCTACCGCGGGGCCGTTCGCAGCGGCAACATCCGGTACAGTCCTGCGTTCCGGGACGCACGCGTCCGGCGCTTTTGCCGGGCACCGTCCGCCCCGAGTGGACCGCGCTGATCGATATGCAAACCTTTCCCTGGATCGTCTTGCTGTCGGCCCTGGCCTTGGGGGTCGTGGCGCTGGGCGGCTGGGCGTGGCACAGCTCCTGGCAGGCAAGCAAGAAGCCGGCGCCGCTGCCGAGTGAATGGGCGCTGTCGGCCCGGCCGGTTTTTTCGACCGCCGAACGCCGCATCTACCGCCTGCTGCGCGAGGCCTTTCCACAGCATGTGGTGCTCTCCAAACTGCCGCTGCTGCGGTTTTGCCAGCCCGATGATCCGGCCGACGTTCGTTATTGGTACGAACTGCTCGGCGGCAGCCACGTGACCTTTGCGATCTGCAGCGCCAACGGCCGCGTGCTGGCGGCGATCGATCTTGAAACCGACCGTGGCCGGTCGCGCCGCGGCGTGCAGATCAAACAATCCGTGCTCGACGCCTGCCGCGTGCGCTACGTGCGCTGCCCCACCCAGCCGATGCCGACCGTCGCTGAACTGCAGGCGCTCGTGCCGGCAAGCGCGACGCCGGCAAAGAGTGCGACTACCGGCAGCGCCGTGACTCACGATCTGGATCACGCCCGCGACACGCTGGCCAGTACCGTCGCCAACCGCCGCGCCGAACGCACCGCGCTGTGGCAAGACTCCACCGTGTTCCAGGATTCGTTCTTCGCGCCCGACAGCCGGCTCGACCACCTGACCGGCAGCGATTTCGGCGGCCTGGGCGGCACCACGCCCAGCGGCCGCATGCCGCTCTGGGATGCCGGCGCGCCCATCGGCCGCGGCACGCCGCCGCCCCCGGATGCGATGCTTCTGGAGCCGGAACCCGGGGACGCCACCGCCGGGCACACGCATGAAGACATCGCCGGCGCGGTGATCGACACGCCGCGCGCATCGTCCAACGGCCGGCGCTGACACCATGCCGGGCACACCGCATGGCAAGGCGGCACGAACTGCCCGCGCGACCCCACCACCCGCTGAGTGAACCCCGGCGCGTACGATGCGCGCATGACCCACCCCGACGCTGCCGGCTCCCCCATCGATGCGCCCTATGCCGATCTCGGCCCGGACACCGTACTCGATGCGCTCGATGCGGTCGGCCTGCGCGGCGACGGCCGGCTGATCCAGCTCAACTCCTACGAGAACCGCGTGTTCCAGGTCTTCCTCGAAGACGGCCGCGTGATCGTCGCCAAGCTCTACCGGCCCGGCCGCTGGAGCGACGCGCAAATTCTCGAAGAGCACACCTTCGCGGCCGAACTTGCCGCCGCCGAGATTCCGGTCGCTGCCTGCTGGCCGCTGACCATCGATGCCGAATCGATCCACGCCGACCGCGTCTGCCTCAAGGGCGCTACGTTGGGTGAATTCGAGACGACGCTCGGCCGTTATCGTTTCAGCGTCACCTCGAGGCTCGCCGGCCGCGCTCCCGAACTGGAAGACGCCGGCACGCTGGAATGGCTGGGCCGCTTCATCGGCCGCATGCACGCTGTCGGCGCGGTCAAGCCGTTCGAACATCGGCAGACGCTGGACGTGCAAACCTTCGGCTACGCCAACCGCGACTGGCTGCTCGCCCAAGACCTGATCCCACCCGATTCCGCCACCGGCTGGCGCCAGGTGGTGGACGCGGCGCTCGAAGCGGTTGCCGAAGCCTTCGACAAAGGCAGCAAAGTCCGCACGCTGCGCCTGCACGGCGACTGCCATCTGGGCAACGTGCTCTGGACCGCCGACGGCCCGCACTTCGTCGATCTCGACGACGCCGTGATGGGCCCGGCGACGCAAGATTTGTGGATGCTGCTCTCGGGTGACCGCAGCTCGATGACGCGCCAACTGGCGGCCGTGCTCGACGGCTACGAAAGCTTCATGGACTTCGACTGGCGCGAGCTGCGCCTGGTCGAGCCGCTGCGCACGCTGCGCATCCTGCACCACAGCGCCTGGATTGCACGGCGCTGGAGCGACCCGGCCTTTCCGGTCGCTTTCCCTTGGTTCGAGAGCCCGTCGTACTGGGCCGAGCAGACCTCGCGGCTGCGGGAGCAGATCGAGGCGATGAAGCAGCCGGCGTTGGGTGGGATGTAGCGCTCCGGAGAGCGCCAGAAGCCACCGCGTTACGCGACGAGCAGCGAGTTCACCCGGCGCACATAAGCCGCCGGATCTTCGAGCTGACCGCCCTCTGCCAGCAGCGCCTGGTCGAACAGGATGTTCGCCAGGTCATCGAAGTGTGCGCTGGTGTCCAGCAGCTTCACGAGCGCATGCTCGGTGTTCACTTCCAGCGTCGGCTGCGACTTGGGCGCACTCTGGCCGGCCTGCTTCATCAGCCGCGCGAGGTGGCCGCTCATGTCGCCTTCATCGACCACCAGGCAGGCCGGTGAATCGACCAGCCGCGTGGTCACGCGCACGTCTTTCGCGCGGTCCTTCAGCGCTTCTTTCAGACGGTCGAGCACCGGCTTGAAAGCGGTCGCGGCTTCTTCGGCCTGCTTCTTCTCGGCCTCGTCCTGCAGCTTGCCCAGGTCGACCGCGCCCTTGGCCACGCTTTGCAATTGCTTGCCGTCGAACTCGTACAGATGGCTCAGCAGCCACTCGTCCACACGGTCGATCAGCAGCAAGACCTCGATGCCCTTCTTGCGGAAAATCTCGATCTGCGGGCTGCTCTTGGCGCCGACGAGGCTGTCGGCGGTGATGTAGTAGATCGACTCCTGGCCTTCTTTCATGCGGCCCACGTAGTCGGTCAGCGAAACGCCTTCGTCGGCATGCGTCGACGAGAAGCGCAGCAGCTTCGAGAGCCGCTCCTGGTTGGCGTGGTCCTCGCCCACGCCTTCCTTCAACACCACGCCGAAGTCCTTCCAGAAGGCGGCGTACTTGGCGCGTTCGGCTTCGTCCTCGTTGTCGGCCAGGCCTTCGAGCATGCTGAGGACGCGCTTGGTCGAGCCTTCTCGGATCGCCTTCACGTCGCGGCTTTCCTGCAGCAGCTCACGGCTCACGTTCAGCGGCAGGTCGGCACTGTCGATCACGCCCTTGACAAAGCGCAGGTAGACCGGCATAAGCGCCTCGGCGTCGTCCATGATGAAGACGCGCTTGACATAGAGCTTCACGCCGCCGCGCTTGTCGCGGTTCCACAGGTCGAACGGCGCCTTGGCCGGGATGTAGAGCAACTGCGTGTACTCGCTGCGGCCTTCCACGCGGTTGTGCGTGTAGGCGAGCGGCGCTTCGGTGTCGTAGCTGATCTGCTTGTAGAAATCGGTGTACTGCTCGGGCGTGATGTCGGCCTTGCTGCGCGTCCAGAGCGCAGCCGCCTTGTTGACCGGCGCCCACTCGTCCTTGGTGACCTGCTTGCTGGCCTCGGCGTCCCACTCTTCCTTCTGCATCAGGATGGGCAGCGAGATGTGGTCGGAGTACTTGCCGATGATGGACTTGAGCTTCCAGCCGCTCAGGAACTCTTCTTCGCCATCGCGCAGATGCAGCGTCACGCTCGTGCCGCGCGTCGGCCGGGTGATGGTTTCGACCTCGAAGTCCCCGGTGCCTTCCGAACTCCAGCGCACGCCCTCTTCGGCCGGCGCGCCGGCGCGGCGCGATTCGACGGTGATGCGGTCGGCCACGATGAAGCCGCTGTAGAAGCCCACGCCGAACTGGCCGATGAGCTGCGCGTCCTTCTTCTGGTCACCTTCGAGCGCCGACATGAATTCGCGCGTGCCACTCTTGGCGATCGTGCCCAGGTTGGCCACGGCTTCGTCTGCCGACAGGCCGATGCCGTTGTCGGTGATCGTGATGGTCTTGGCTTCGGCATCGAAGCTCACACGAACCTCGAGGTTGGGGGCGTCTTCCAGCAGCGCAGGGTTGTTGAGCGCTTCGAAGCGCAGCTTGTCGCAGGCGTCGGATGCGTTCGAGACCAGCTCGCGAACGAAGATTTCCTTGTTCGAATACAGCGAGTGCGTCACGAGGTGCAGGATCTGCTTGACCTCGGCCTGGAACGATAGTGTTTGTTTGTCCATGATGTTTTTCGTGAGGGCTGCCCGCCGCGGCACCGCGCCACCGGCAAGCCATCGATTTTGGGCCACGCGGGGTGGTTTTCAATACCGCGCCGTGCGCGGCGGCACAGCGCGACAATGCCCACCCGGCGCGAACAGCTCGAAAGGGCGCGCCCAGAACATCACCTTTCACCCACGGAGATCACCATGCGCAGCGTCGTCATCCAACAGTTCGGCACGCCTTCCGAAGTCCTCACCTTGGGCGAGCACGCCTTGCCCGACCCGGCGGCCGGCGAGGTGCGCGTGCGCATGACCATGTCGCCCATCCACAACCACGACCTCGCGATCATCCGCGGCGTCTACGGCTACAAGCCACCGCTCCCGGCCACGCCCGGCACCGAGGCCGTCGGCGTGGTCGATGCGATCGGCGAAGGCGTGACGCACCTCGTCGCCGGCCAGCGCGTGATGATGGCCGGTGCCAGCGCCACCTGGGCCGAGTTCTTCCTCGCGCCCGCGGCCAAGCTGATCCAGGTGCCCGACAGCGTGGCCGAC
>JAMFRW010000249.1 GCA_026224975.1 Rhodoferax sp.
AGGCGTTTCGCGCCTTCATCGAAGGGCTGGCCTACCCCTGCGAAGACGAAACCGACAATCCCGCGTATCGCCTTTTTTTGAAATAAGCCGTTTGCGCCCCGCTGCGGTGCGGGCTCACAATGACGGTGCGAATGCCGACGAGGCTCGGGTGAGACTCCCGGCCGTGCCGGACGCGCCACCGGCGTCGAACTGAGCCGGCGCCCTATGCCAGCCCAGCTCCTCGGTCCTCATGACGGTCAATCGCTCTCTCATTGCCCCCACGTCGAACCCGCTGATGGAGCAGGCGCTGCGCGACAAGCTCAGGCGCCGCAGCGAAACCACGGGCGATCTCGGCGAACTCGAACCGCTGGCCGTGCGCCTCGGGCTGATCCAGAACACGCTCAAGCCGCGCTTCGAATCGCCGCAAATCGCGATCTTCGCGTCGGACCACGGCCTGGCCGTCGATGGCATCGGCGCAGCCGTGCGCCAATCGACCGAGCAGATCGTGCACAACCTGCTGCGCTCGCACCTGCCGCTGGCGGTCTTCGCGCGCATCCAGGGTCTGGAGCTTTCGGTGGTCGATTGCGGCGTGGCCGAATCGGTGGCGCCGCATCCGCGGTTGCTGGCGCGCAAGATCGCCCACGGCACGCGCAACGCCCGGGTGACGATGGCGATGTCGCTCGACCAGGCGCACGCGGCCATCCGCGCCGGCATGGAGATCGCCGATTCTCTGCCCGGCAACGCCATCGCCTGCGCCGGCATCGGCGTGGGTTCGCAAGAGAGCGCGGCACTCGTGATCTCGCGCCTTTCCAACCTCAACCTGCGTGACTTGCTGATCTCCGGCCCCTCGATGGCACACGACGATCTGGCGCATCTTCAGGTGGTGCTGCAAGGCGCGCAAAGCCGCCACAAGGAGGCGACGGATCCGGTCGAGGTGCTGGCGGCGTTCGGCGGCTTCGAGATTGCGATGATGGTCGGGCTGATGCTGGTCGCCGGCAGCAAGCGCCACCTGATCGTCGCCGATGGCATGCCGGCCTGCGCCGCGGTGCTGGTGGCCTCGCGCATCGCGCCGGCCGTCACCGACTACTGCGTCTACGGCCGCAGCCACAGCCACAAGGGGCTGGACCACGCGCTCGGTTTGTTCCGCGCCTCGGCGCTGCTCGAACTCGGCATGGAAGCCACCGACGGCACCGGCGCCACGCTGGCCTGGCCGCTGGTGCGCAGCGCTGCGGCCCTGCTCACCGAAGTGGCCGAAGGCGAAGAGCCGGGGCCGACGATGCCGGCGCCCATCCTGCTCGACGACGAAGCGGACAGCGGGCGCTAGCCGGCCCGTCTTCCAACCGCTCGGATCAATCCGGCTGAATGGGCGCGTTGCTCGGCAGGCCTTGGGGCGGCTGGGGCATGGCCGGCACCTGCATCTGCGGAGCCTGCATCTGCGGGCGGATGGGCTGCCCGGGGCTGCCGGGGTTCATCATCGGCAACGGGCTGACCGGGTTGAACGTGGGCGGCGGCAGCGCGCCGGCGTTCTGGCCGCTCATCATGGGCAACGTGCCGGTGGCGGGGGCCGCGAGCGGCGGCAGTTCCAGCTTCATGGCGGATGCGCCTTGCGCCGTGCCGATGGAGGCGGTGCGCAAACTCACCGATTGCAGCACCAGTTCGCCATCGAGCCGCGCGCCGACCGCATAAGCCTTGGGCGGTTTGCCGTCGACGGCGATCAGCGCGACGCCACGCGCGTTCGGGTTGGACTTGACGGCAGCGCCTTTGGGCGCCATCACACCGACCAGCTTGAAGCGCGACGCAGCCTCGGGCGTGATCTCGACCGCGGCCGCAGCGACGGGCGGCGCGCCTAGCAGCCGCGTGAGGTCGCCGCGCAGCGCGGGGCTGTCTCCGGCGGCCACCGCGTTGGGCGGGGTTTCGGGCGCGCGCGCACCGAGGCGCAAGCCCCAGAACACCGCGATTGCGGCCACGAGGGCCCAGATGACGAACGCACACAGTCGGGCAACCATGCGCGATTATGATTCAGCGCGACATGACATCGCCCCATTCCCCTGCCACTTCCTGCCCACGCCGGCAAGACCGCCCCATGACGTTTTCCGAGACTTACCGCTCACGCCGCGCTGTTGCTCAGGCTGGTGCCCGCGCTGGTGCCCTGTCCCGTGGCTTCACGCTGATCGAACTCATGGTGGTGCTGGTCATCATCGGCGTGCTGGCCGCGTTGATCGTGCCCAACGTGTTGGAGCGGGCCGACGAAGCCCGCGTGACCGCAGCCCGCACCGACGTCAACAACCTCATGCAGGCGCTCAAGCTTTACAAGCTCGACAACCAGCGTTACCCGACCGGCGAGCAGGGTCTGCAGGCGCTCGTCGCGCGGCCGACCGTCGGCGCCATCCCGCCGAACTGGAAGCCCTACCTCGACAAGCTGCCGAACGATCCCTGGAGTCACCCGTACCAATACGCCAGCCCGGGGCTGAAGGGCGAGATCGACGTCTACAGCTTCGGCGCCGACGGCGTCGTCGGCGGCGA
>JAMFRW010000030.1 GCA_026224975.1 Rhodoferax sp.
GGCCGGGATCATACGCAGAGGGATTCTTTCGATACGTCACGGACGTGACGACTCCATACAATGATCCGCATGCGAATCCTCATTGCCAACGACGATGGTTACCTCGCCCCCGGCCTCGCCGCGCTCGTCAAGGCCTGCGAAGGCCTGGGCGATCTCGATGTGGTGGCGCCGGAGCAGAACGCGAGCGGCACCTCCAACTCGCTCACGCTCGGCCGGCCGCTCTCGGTCTTCACCGCCAGCAACGGCTTTCGCTACATCAACGGCACGCCGTCCGATTGCGTGCATCTGGCCTTGACCGGGGTGCTCGGCCAGCGGCCCGACCTGGTGGTCTCGGGCATCAACAACGGCGCCAACATGGGCGACGACACGCTGTATTCCGGCACGGTGGCCGCGGCGATGGAAGGCTATCTGTTTGGCATCCCGGCGATCGCGTTCTCGCAGGTCGAGAAGGGCTGGGGTGAGCTGGAATCGGCCTCGCGCGTGGCCCGCGCGGTGATCCAGCGGGTGCTGCGCCACCCTCCTGTCAAGGCGCCCTGGCTGCTCAATGTCAACATCCCCAACCGCGCCGATGCCGACCAGTTGCCCCGGGTCGTTACCCGCCTCGGCCGCCGCCACGCGAGCGAGCCGCTGATCCGCCAGACCAGCCCGCGCGGCGACACCATGTACTGGATCGGCCCGGCCGGCGACGCCCGCGAAGCCGGCCCCGGCACCGACTTTCATGCGACGGCCAACGGGCAGGTGTCGATCACGCCCTTGCAGGTCGACCTGACCGAACACGCGACGCTGCCCGATTGGCGCGATTGGCTGAGCACGGGATCGGCATCGGCATGAGCCCGCCGGGCCGTTCCCAAGGCGAATACCACAGTGCGAAGCACGGAGGTTGCCTGATCAGCACGCAGGCAGCCCGCAAGGTGCGCCTGTGACCGGCGCTGCCTCGAAGTTTCCGCTCAAGCTCGACCAGTTGCCGACGCGCGATAAGGCCAAGCCGCAAGCAGGCTACTCGAAGCCGCAATCGGTCTCTGCCGCGCCAGCCAAGCCAACGCCGCAGCCGGCCTTCAAGTCCGCAGTCAAACCCACCATCGCGCCCTTGCACCGCCAGATGCTGCGCCCGCAGCAGCACTTGCAGCACGCACATGCCACCGCAACCGCGTCACGCCTGGCCGCGCCGCTCGCAGGGCTGGGCCTGGATTCGGCCGATGTGCGGCGCCGCATGGTGCGCCGGCTGCGCGCCGATGGGCTCACCAACGAAGCGGTGCTGGCCGCGATGGGCACGGTGCCGCGGCACATCTTCGTCGATGCTGCGCTCGTCACACAGGCTTATGAAGACACCAGCCTGCCCATCGGCCACGGCCAGACCATCTCCAAGCCATCGGTGGTGGCCCGCATGATCGAGCTGCTGATGGGCGGCGCCAATGCGCGCGCCACCGGCTCGCTCGGCAAGACGCTCGAGATCGGCACCGGCTGCGGTTATCAAGCGGCCGTGTTGACGCGGCTGGCGCGGCATGTCTATTCGGTCGAGCGCCTCAAGCCGCTGCACGACAAGGCCCGTGATCTGATCGCGCCCATCCGCTCCGTCAACCTGCGCATGGTGTACGGCGACGGCATGATCGGCCACGGCCCGAATGCCCCTTACGACAGCATCATCTCGGCGGCCGGCGGTGATACGGTGCCGCAGCCCTGGCTCGATCAACTCGCCATCGGCGGCAGGCTCATTTGCCCGGTGCGCCAGAGTGGCGGAACGAAACAGGTGCTGGTCGTCGTCGACCGGACCGAAGCGGGTTACCAGCATTCGATGCAGGAGACGGTGCACTTCGTCCCTCTAAAATCGGGGCTTGTTGGATGACCCAAGAATGAGCGCATGCTGATTGAATCGAAATCGAAGGCCCCGAGCTTCACGAGCGCTGGGCGCTGGCGGGCTGTGATGATGACGGCCACGTTGGCTGTGGCGGTTCTGGCCGGCTGCGCTTCGCCGAAGAACCGCGCCCCGGTCGAAGACCGCAACAACGGCCGCGCCAACCCGAGCGTGCCCATCTCCGATGGCACCGCCGTGCCCACCGACACCACCAAGCCGCTGCCCGGTGCCGAGAACGCCGGCAAGCCCGGCTACTACAGCGTCAAGCCCGGCGATACCTTGATCCGCATCGGCCTGGACAACGGGCAGAACTGGAAGGACCTGGTCCGCTGGAACACGCTGCCCAACCCCAACCTGATCGAGGTCGGGCAGGTGCTGCGCGTGGTGCCGCCGAATGTCGATCCCACTGTGGCCTCCACGCGAGGCGTGACGGCAGCGCGCGTCGAAAGCCGGCCGCTGGATGCGAAGGCCGCGGCGGCTGCATCGAGCAGTGCCGTGCCGGTGACAGATGCGACGCCGACGTCGACGGTTGCCTCCGCACCTTCATCCACAACCGCGCCGGCGCCCGCACCCGCGGCGCGCGAAGGCGACGAAGCCGTCAACTGGGCCTGGCCGGCTACGGGCTCCGTCGTGGCACCGTTCGAAGAAGGCAAGGTCAAGGGCCTGGTGATCGGCGGCAAGGCAGGCGACCCGGTGTTTGCCGCGGCCGATGGGCGTGTGGTCTACGCGGGCTCCGGCCTGCGGGGTTACGGCAACCTCGTGATCCTCAAGCACAACAACACTTATCTGACGGCCTACGCGCATAACCAGACCTTGCTCGTCAAGGAAGACCAGGCCGTGCGCCGCGGCCAGAAGATCGCCGAGATGGGTGCCACCGATGCGGAGCGCGTGCAGCTTCACTTCGAGATCCGCAAGCAGGGCAAGCCCATCGATCCCGCGAGGCTGCTGCCGCCGCGCTGACGCGCCGGTGAGCGGATGCAACCATGCCCAGAAAGCGCACGCCGCTGAATGGGAGCATGGCTGACCCGGCCGCTGTGGCTGCGGGTGAATCAACGCATGAACCGCCGCGTGATTCACAGATGAATGGCGTCGCCGAGGCGTCCGACGCGTCGTCCAACAGTCGCCATCCTCGCGACGCCGAGCTGACGCCGGCCGACGACGAGCCATTGGCTGCGCTCGGCGCCGATCGCGTTGTGGCCGAACTCGATGCCGGTGAATCCGAAGTCGGCAACACGCTGCAGACCTATCTTCGCGAGATCCGCCGCGCACCGCTCTTCACACCCGAGCAGGAATTCGAAACAGCCACTCGCGCGCGCCAGGGCGATTTCGAGGCGCGGCAGATGATGATCGAGCACAACCTGCGGCTGGTCGTGAGCATCGCCAAGAACTACCTGGGACGCGGCATGCCGATGACCGACCTGATCGAAGAAGGCAACCTCGGCCTGATGCATTCCATCGGCAAGTTCGAACCCGAACGCGGCTTCCGTTTCTCGACCTACGCCTCCTGGTGGATACGCCAGAACATCGAGCGATCCATCATGCACCAGGCCCGCCTGGTGCGGCTGCCGGTCCACGTGGTGCGCGAGCTGAACCAGGTGCTCAAGGCGCGCCGCGCGCTGGAGGCTGCATCGGCCAGCGCCGGCAACAGCGACAAACCCGTGCGTGTGGAAGACGTGGCCGCCGCCGTCGGCCGCCCGGTGCAAGAGGTGAGCGACCTGCTCAAGTTCGCCGAGCAGCCCACCTCGCTCGACGCACCCATGGAGCGCCATCAGGGCGAGAACGGATCGGAGTCGCTGCTCGACGGCGTGGCCGATGACGGCGCCACCGACCCGATGAGCCTGATGCTGGGCAACGAGCTCGACGTGCTGCTCCAGCATGGCCTGGACGAGTTGAACCACCGCGAGCGCGAGGTGCTGGTCGGCCGCTTCGGCCTCGGGGACCGCGAGCCCGAAACGCTGGAAGTCCTGGCCGAACGCCTGAGCCTCACGCGCGAGCGCATTCGCCAGATCCAGCAGGAGGCGCTGCTCAAGCTCAAGCGCCGCATGCTGCGCAAGGGCGTCGATCGGGACTCGGTCTTTTGACGTCCCACGTGTTGGCGCGCGCGGCCACCCGCGCGCAGTTCTTTTGCCTGGGTGGCATCTACGGCACCTGGGGCGTGCACGTGCCGACCATCAAGGCGCACTACGGGCTCGATGAAGCCTCGCTGTCGTTCGCCCTGCTGGCAGTCGCGGGTGGCGCGGTGTTCGCGCTCTTGCGCGCCGGCGCACTCGTCTCACGCATCGGCGCACGCGCGGGCGCCATCGCCTCGGGCATCGTGATGTGCGCGGCGCTCGGTGCACTGCTGGCGAGCGACAGCTACGTGCTGTTGATCGCTGCCGCGCTGGTGCTCGGCGCATCGAGTGCGGTGTTCGATGTGTCCATCAACACCGAAGGCGCGGCGCTCGAAGCACTCGGCACACAAAAGGTGATGAGCGGCTTCCACGGCATGTTCAGCCTGGGCGGCATGGCCGCGGCGGGCGTGGGCGCGTGGGTCATAGCCGCCGGCATTTCGGCGGATGTGCACTTGATGGTGGCGGCGGCGTGCCTTGCGCCGACGGTCGTGTTCGCAGGCGCGTTCATGCTGCCGGCGCATGCACCGCACGATGCGAATTTGGCGCCTTCTGCGGCAGGTCGAACGGCTGCGTTCGAGCCGCACGCGGCATCGACGAGTTCCGCTTCGCCCTCACGCACGGACGCCGCGCGCCAATCGCGCCGCCGTCTCTTGCTGCTCGGCCTGCTGGGCGCTGCCGGGCTGGAAGCCGAAGGCGCGATGTACGACTGGAGCGTGCTCTACCTCGACCAGAACCTCGGCGCCGCGCCCGCCCTGGCCGCGCTCGCCTACGGCAGCTTCTCGGCCGCGATGGCTGCGGGCCGCTTTGCCGGCGATGCGCTGCGCACCCGCTTCGATGGCGCCACGGTCCTCGGCGGTGGCGCGATGCTCGCGGCCTGCGCGATGACGGCGGTGCTGCTCATCGGCCACCCGCTGGTCGCGTTGATCGGCTTCGCGATCGTCGGCCTGGGCCTGGCCAACGTGGTGCCGGTGCTCTTCGTCGCGGCCACCGAAGTGCCCGGCGTGGCGCCGTCTGCCGGCATCGCCAGGGTGTCGTCGCTGGGCTACCTCGGCTTCCTGCTCGGGCCGCCGCTGGTCGGCGGCATTGCGCATGCCACGTCCTTGCCGATCGCGCTCGGCGTGGTCGTGCTGGCCTTGCTGCTGCTGGCCTGGGGCGCTCGGCGCTTGGCGCCTCGGCCTGTTCTGGCGCCTGTGATTTCATGAGCACGCCGCCTTCGAACATGCCCCAGCTCACGCCGCAACTCACGCCACAGATGGCCAAGCTGCTGGCCAACATCCACCGCGCCGATCGCCCGCCTTTCCATGCGCTCACCGTGCCCGAAGCGCGCACCGCCTACGTGGCCGCCGCCGAAGTGCTGGAGCCGCCACGTGCGCCGCTGGCCCGCGTCGAAGAGATCACCATCCCCGCCGCCGACGGCACGCCGCTGCCCGCACGGCTCTACGCGCCATCGGCCGACCGCCTGCCGGTGATGCTCTACCTGCACGGTGGCGGCTTCACCATCGGCAACCTCGAAACCCACGACAGCCTGTGCCGCCAGCTCGCGCTGCGCAGCGGCGCGGCCGTCGTCGCGCTCGACTATCGACTCGCACCGGAGCATCGCTTTCCGTGCGCCGTCGACGACAGCTGGGCCGCCATGCGCTGGCTGGCCGAACAAGGCGAATCGATCGGCCTCGATGGCACGCGCCTCGCAGTCGGTGGTGACAGCGCCGGCGGCACGCTCGCCGCCGTCTGCGCCGTCCACGCCGCGCAGACTGGACTGCCCTTGCGCCTGCAAGTCCTGATCACGCCAGGCACGACAGCGTTCGCCGACACCGAATCGCATATCCGTTTTGCCAACGGCTACCTGCTCGAAGCGCAAGGCATTGCCTGGTTCTTCGACCATTACATCGACCACGCGCAGCGCGGAGATTGGCGCTTTGCGCCCTTGAATGCCGACGACGTGGACGGTGTGGCACCCACGTGCATCGTGCTCGCCGAATGCGATCCGCTGGTCGACGAAGGCGTGGCCTATGCCGACAAGCTGCGAGCGGCTGGCGTGCCGGTGGCACTCGAGCTCTACCGCGGCGTCACGCACGATTTCATCAAGATGGGCCGCGTGCTCCAGGAGGCCGGCGCAGCGCAGGCGGCTATCGCCACGGCGCTGCGTGAGGCCTTCGCCGCGTGATCGCTTCCCGCGAACCCAGACTTCGACAAGACCATCCTCAAGACCGACCCGAACCTCACCATGAACCGAGCCGACTTCCGCTTCTTCGACCGCCTGCGAGTGCGCTGGGCCGAGATCGACGCCCAGCAAATCGTCTTCAACGGCCACTACCTGATGTACTTCGACACGGCCGTGGCCGGCTACTGGCGCGCGCTCGCAATGCCATATGCCAGCACCATGGCGAAGCTCGAAGGCGACATGTACGTGCGCAAGGCGACCATCGACTACCTGGCCTCGGCGCGCTACGACGACCTGCTCGACATCGGCATGCGCTGCAGCCGCATCGGTACCTCCTCGATGCTCTTCACCGGCGCGGCGTTCCGGCAGGATGAACTGCTCGTCACCTGCGAACTGGTGTACGTCTTTGCCGACCCCAAGACGCAAACGTCGAAACCCGTGCCCCCGGTCCTGCGCGAGGTGCTCGAAGGTTTCGAAGCCGGCGAGCCGATGGTCGAGGTGCGCACCGGCACCTGGGCCGAACTCGGCGAAGCCGCCCAAGCCATCCGCACCCAGGTCTTCATCACCGAGCAAAAAATCCCCGTCGAGATGGAGTGGGACGAAGCCGACCACATCGCAGTCCACGCCCTCGCCACCAACCGCTTCGGCCTGCCGCTTGCCACCGGCCGCCTGATTGCGCACGCCCCCGGCGTAGGCCGCATCGGCCGCATGGCCGTCAGCCAGACATCACGCGGCAGCGGGGTGGGGCGCTCGGTGCTGGAGGCACTGATGAAGGCATCGCGCGATCGCGGCGACCATGAAGTGCTGCTGCACGCACAGACCAGCGCGTTCGATTTCTATCGCCGCAATGGTTTTATCGCTCGTGGGCCGGAGTTCGAGGAAGCCGGGATTACGCACATCGAGATGGTGCGAGGGGTGTAACTCGAGTCGAGTGGCTAGA
>JAMFRW010000250.1 GCA_026224975.1 Rhodoferax sp.
AGCTCGGCCAGGGCGGGATCGGCGGCCGAGCCGGGCAGCGCCTGCTGCCATGCGGCCAGGCGCTCGGCGGTGCTGGCGGGCACTGCTTCCAAGGTCTGCACCGGCGGCTCGGCCAGGCGGTGCAAGGCGGCGCTGTCGTGGGCGCCGAGAATCAGCGTGATCGGCAGCGCGCGCAGGGGCAGGCGCAGCTTGTCGTGGGCGAGGTTGGCATCGCCCGGCAACGCGTCGAGTGGCAGGTACAGCGCTTCGCCGCGCAGCCAGGCCAGCGTCATCTGCGCGGGCAGCGCTTCATCCTCATGCACGACACGCAGCGCTTCGCCGGACTGCTTGGCAGCGCTGGCCGCGAGGTCCGTCAGCGAGGCGCCCCTGGCACCGATCACGGCGATGACGCGCCGCTGCGGCGGCTGCGATGGCGAGGCGATCCTGGCAGTGCCGAGCGCCAGTTCGCGTGCGACCCGGGGTGGCATTCGCAGCGGCGTGAACCAGCTTTCGGCGGGCGCTATCAGGCCGTGGCCGAACAGGGCATGCGAGGCGTCGAAGCAAGCCAGCACGGCGGCGGGTTCGTCCCACAGCCGTTGCGCCAGGGCCAGGCTCGGCTCATCGCGGCTGGCATCGTTCAGCACCGTGACCATGACGGCACCGGACGCGCTGTCGATCGCGGGCAGCAGGGCCAGGGCGAGCACAAAAGTCTCGACCGGTTGAAGCGACAGCGCGTTCACGGCGAAGGAGAACGGACCTTCGGGTGCGGGTGCCTTCGGCGCGTGCTGCGCGATCAGCGATGACAGGTGTTTGGCCGCAGCGTCATGGCCGAAGAAGGCGGCCTTGTCGTCGGCATAGCGGGTCAGGTCCAGTGAGGCCAGGCCGGCATCGAGCAAGGGCGGCAGGGGGTCATCGCTGCGTGCAAGCTCGCCGTCGGTCGGCACAGCCAGTCCTCGCGCCGCCCGCTCCCGCCACAGCCAACAGACCTCTCGCCGCAGCCGCAGCGTGACCTGGCGCAGCCAGTGGCGGGCCAGCGGGTCGGTGACCGCCAGCGTCGGCGTGAAGCCGATCGGCTCGTGCTTCATGGCAGGTTGATCTGCGGGCTGAAACGCGCCTGCTGGTTGTTCACCTTGACGATCACCAAATAGGGCCCGGCGGGCAGGCCGGCGGTGGCGACGCCTGGGATCGTCAGCAGGTTCTGCGTGGAGGCCGGGTCGACGACGTCGAACTGGCGCCGCGCCTTGCCGTCACGGAACAGCGCCACGACCACGTCGTCGGTATGGGGCTCTGCCGGGCCGCGGCCGAGCAGGCGGCCGGTGATCTGCAAGTCGCTGCCGACCAGGGTGGCGCTGGCGACCGTCGGCAACAGTTTGCCCAATTGCACATTGCTGGAGCGGATGCGCGCGGGCGAGAGTCGGCGGCGCACCGTCAAGGCCAGCTCGCCGGCCGACAGCGAAGCGCCGCTGGCGATCGGCGTGCCCGGCGAGCCTTCGACGATCACGCGTAGCCGCTCGGCCCGGCGCTCCACGATGGTCAGCAACTGCTCGCCCAGCGCCACCTCGATGTTGGCGCCGTGCAGGTCGTCGCCGAACAGTTCGATGGTGGTGCCGGCTTCGAAGGCGGCCGGTTCGATGCGCGCCAGCACCGGCCCCATCGTCGGCTCCACGTCGATGACCACACCACGGCGGCCGATGACCGTCTGCGGCGCGGTCGTGTAGTCGATGCCGACGAGCAGGCTCGATTGCGCCGGGCCCGGCGGCACGATCATCACCGGCCGCACCTGGAAGGCCATCGACAGGCGGTAGCTCTCCTCGCTGCCCTGCATCAGCTTGGACAGCAGCTCGGAGCTGGCCTCGTCGAAGCTGAGCTTCAGCGCCTCGGGGTTGTCCTGCAAGGCCGCCTGCACGGACGGGATCACCGGCGTCACCAGCGGCAGGATGCTCAGCTCGTGCAGCACCGATGCACCACCGCCCAGCAACTCGTGCGCGGCCGAGCTGTCGCTGTCCTGGCCGTCGTCGAAGGCGGTCAGCAGGTATTTGAGGATCAGCCAAAGCGGCGGCGGATCGCCGCGGCGCAGCTCGACATTGCGCATCTGCGCGTCGAAAGCGACCTCGTACAGGAACAGGTTCAGCTTGGGCCCGCCATTGGCCCTGGCCGCTTCCTCCGGCCGGCCCACGCTGACGTCGAAGCCACGGCGGACCAGGTGGTCCCGCAGCAGCAGCGTGACCGAGCCGATGGCGCTGGAGGTGTCTGCGGCGGCCATGGCTTGTTTTCTTGCCTACCAGCGCGGCAGGCGGCTGCGGGACAAGCTGCTGCCCGCGGACCGACTTGAGGCCGGCCGGCTGCCCGCGGCCGGGCTGGCGCGAGCAGTCTCGGGCGCCGGCGCGGTGATGGAGCGGCTGGCGAAGCGCGCGGCGGACGGAGCGTCGAGGGTGACGTGCAGCGTGCCGATGTGCACTTCGGTGCGGTTGGTGCCGGCCGTTCGCTCCTTGGGCTGAGCGTCGAGGGCTCGACTGGGCGATGCGGTGGGGGTCGGGTTGGCGGCGCGGGGTCGGGGCTGCGTCTCGGCTTCGGCGCCGCGCGTCGGCGCCTGTTCAACGCGGGGCTCTGGCTTCGACCTTGCGACGGAAGAAGGATCGGAACGGACCGGCGCCGCGGCCATCTGCTCTGCGCGCAAGATGGGCGGCACGTTCGCGGCCTGCGCCTGGAACGGCGCCATGTCGGGTCTTGCAGGCGTGGGCGCGATATCGACGGTCGCCGGAGCGCTGGGCGCCGAGACGGGATCGGTGCGTGGCGCGTCTGCGGCCGCGACCCAGCGCAGCGCGGCCTGTACCGCCGGATGCGGGTCACCGGCAAGCAGCGGTAGCACAGATGCGTGCGCTTGAGCAGGGACGGGCGCGGCAGGCAAGGTTTGTTCGCGAGCCGGGGGTTCCCGTGGCGTCTCTGGCCTTGGTGGTTCGCCGGTGTAGCGCTGTTCGACCGGTGCATCCGCATCGATCTCTTGCGCGGCTTCGAACGGATCGAAAGGCATCGCTGCCGTCTCGATCGGCGCGCTGCGCGAAGGAGTGCCGCTGGCAGGCGCCACGCCCGCCGATCGCAGCAGGGCACCGAAGTAGCTGTTGCCGCTGCTGTTCATCGCCCATCCTCGGCATCGGCAGCAATCGCTTCCAGATAGCGGGCGCGTCTGGCGGCGGGCACTTCGAAGATTTCCCGCTCGCCCCAGCCGTAGTGCGACGCGAGGCGATGCACCTCGCGCAGCAGCGCGCGCTGGCGCGAGGCCAGACCTTGCAGCGCATGGGCTTCGAGATCGATGCTGCGATCCGCCGCGGTGCGGCACCCCGGGCAGGCACAGTGCACGGCAAAGGCGACCAGCGGGTCGGCCTGCGCCAGCGCTTCGGCCGCGCGTTCGGCATCGTCGGGTTGAGGCCGCCCCGCCAGGCAGAGCCGGTTCAGCAGATCGCGGGCGATGAAGGCCGGGTCTGCGTTGCCCAGGGCGAGCGCCCGGCATTCGCGCAGATCGCTGCCGGTCGGCCGGCGCAGCAGCAGCGGCTCGCCGCCCGCCCTTTGGACGGGTACTGGCATGGTCGCTTGTTCAGACGCCGTCCATGCCGAGGCGGGCAGATCGATGTCGAAGCGCGTGCCGCAGGCGCTTTCTTCGCAGCGCAGCGTGACCGTCAGCGATGACGCGGTCCGCCCCGGCATCGACAGGAGCATCAGGTCCAGCAACGCCGCGATCCGCGTGCCGACCGGGGCCTGCCACCAGTGCTGGTGCAGCGAGGCCGCATCTTCGCCGAGGCTGCACGCCGCCAGAAGCGCGGTCACGAGCGCCGGCCGGTCCTCGGCGTCGAAATCCTGTTCGAGATCGATCGCCTGCTGGCCGAAGGCCCGCAGGCCCGGCGGCTCGTCCGTGCGCCGCAAGCCCTGCTCCTGCGCCAAGGCCGGGCTCTGGGACGAGGACGTCAACATGGGTTCATCCCGCAGCCGGCACCGCAGCGCTCTCATCCGGCTCCGGTGTGTCCACATCGCGGACCCAGCCTTCGAGTTCCAGCTTCATCATCTCGATCGCGGTCGCGTTGGCATTGGCGTCGAGGTCGGGCACGGCCTGGTACTCGCTGACCCAGCAGCGGAAGAGCTTGTAGCGCTTGACCGTCAGGCCGCGCTCGTTGTTGAGCAGCAGCACCAGGTCCTTGCGGAAGTTCTTCAGGTCCATCGCCGGGTCGTCCAGGGGATGCACGAGGTTGGCCCATTTCTCGAACTCGAGGTCGTGGGTGACGCCGCGCTCGAGCGTGATCGCCTCGTAGCTGGTGCGGCCCGGCGACTTGCGGTCGGTGCTGTTGTCGCCGCCCTCGCGGTGCTTGACGACCTCGGTCGTGCGTTTGAGGGCCGTGCATTTGCTGATGCCGACGACGATGCGGCCGTCCCACATCAGCTGGAACTTGAAGTTCTTGTACGGGTCGAGACGGTAGGCGTTGACGACGAATCCCTTGGCCATGGCGCAGGCTCCGCTTCGAAGGTGGTGGGTGATCGATCGGCTCGGGCTCAGGTCTGAAGATCGCCAGCAATCTGCTGGATCGTCAGCACCACGAATTCCGCGGGCTTCAGCGGCGCAAAACCGACCTCGATATTGACGATGCCGAGATTGCGGTCGGCCTGCGTCGTCGTCTCCTTGTCGCACTTGACGAAGTAGGCGTCGGTCGGCGTGCTGCCCTGGAAGGCACCCTGCCGGAACAGGCCGTTCATGAACACGCCGACATTGAGCCGGATCTGCGCCCACAGCGGTTCGTCATTGGGTTCGAACACGACCCACTTGGTGCCACGGAACAGGCTTTCCTCTATGAACAGGGCCAGGCGCCGGATCGGGATGTACTTCCATTCGCTGGCCAGTTGGTCGGCGCCTTCGAGCGTGCGCGCGCCCCAGCAGATGTGGCTGTAGACCGGGAAGGTGCGCAGGCAGTTGACGCCCAGCGGGTTCAGCGTGCCGTTCTGCAGGTCGGTCAGCAGATAGGCAAGGGCCTGGACGTTCTCCAGCCGCGCCTCGGTGCCGGCCGGTGCCTTCCAGACGCCGCGGGTGGCGTCGGTACGGGCGTAGAGCCCGGACACCGTGCCGCTGGAGGCGATGCTGCGCAGGCGGTTGCCGTTGACCGGATCGGGCACGAAGGTGCGCGGGAAATAGACCGCGGCATCGCGGCTGCGCAGCGAGTCGTTCTGCGACATCCAGGTCTGCATCGCGTCGAGCGTGGCGGTCAGCTCCGGAATGTCGATCAGCAGGAAGCCGCGGCGGCCGGCCATGTAGGTGGTGGCTTCCGAGTAGGTGGCGTTCATGTCGGTCGGCGACAGCTCGGCCACGCGCGGCAGGCACAGCAGGTTGACGAGGTCCACGTCCTCCAGCGCATAGATGCCGGTCTTGGACGCCAGCGTGCCGGTGATCTGGGTCGCGCCGACCGGCACCGTGCCGTCCGTCCCGCCGCTCAGCGCGATCTGCTGGTCATTGGCGCCGCCGGGCAGACCCAGGGCGGTCAGCGTGGCGGCGGTCGGTCCGCCAAGGGTCAGCGTCGCGTTCGGCAGATAGGCCGTGCCGCCACGTCCGGCCTGGACGAGCAGCCGGAAAGACGTGGCCGCCGAGCCGATCAAGCGCACGGTGGCGCCAGCGAGCAGGGCGCGTTCGGCGTCACTGGTGGCTGACGAGGACGCGCCGCGCAGCGCGGCCTCGATCAGTGGCCGCAGCGTGGGCAGGTCGGGCGTGCCGGAGTAGGTGACGGTGAAGGCCCGGGCGCCGCCTCCGGCATCGACCGTCAGCTGGATCGGGCTCGCCGGGATCGACAGCACGGCCGTGCCGAGCGTGCCGGTCGCCGCCGGCCGCGGGAAGGGCGCGGTGGTCGGGAGGGCCGTCAGGATGCCGGTGCGGTCCAGCTGCACGATGGACGAGCCGGCATCGACGACGGCCAGCGCGTAGTTCGGCGCGGCCTCCTCCATCGTCAGGTTGCGGAAGGACTCGCTGCGCACGGTGGCCGTGCGGCCGTTGCTCGTGACCACCTCGCTGACGCTGAGGTTGAACTGGGTCGTCGGGTCGAAGGTGTCGTAGTCGATGTCGACCCGCACATTGTTGCCCCACAGGCCCGGATTGATCACGCTCGCGCCGCGCAGTTGCCGCCCCGCGGTGATGTTGAACATCGCCGTGCCGCCGCCGCCGGCGGTGTCGGTGACCGGCTGCGTTGCGGCCGCAGCACCGTTGGCCACGCGCACCACCCAGCATTCGCCGCCGCCGTTCTGGAAGAACTGCTTGATGCCGTAGCTGGCCGGGCTGTCCCTGCTGACGCCGCCGAACTCCCGCTCGAAGTCGGCAAAGCTCAGGCATTGCACCGCTTCGTCGAGGGCGCCGCGGGGAAAGGCATCGACGAAGGCGGCGATCGATGTCGCGACACCCGTGATCGTGCGGACGCCACTGGTTTTTTCCTGGATGTAGACACCGGGGTAGCTGACCTGGACCATGAGTGTTTTCTCCTCTCGGGCGAAGTTGAAAGGTGGGCCGAAGCTTCAGTCAAATGCCACAGAACTGGATCACTCGGGCCGGCTTGGCGCCGTCGCCGTCAATGTGTGCGCCATCCGGTCGACCGATCGGGCGGGCGGACTGCCGATGTATTGGCTGGTAAGTGGCCATGCTTGCCTCACTCTTCCGGCGATATGTGCCCAAGCGACAAAGGCAGAAGCTGGCTGCCGCTACCGGGGCCAATTGGAGTCGAGTACCTTGACTCCAGGGCGAAGGGAATCGCTACATCTCTACCGACCGCATGTCATGAATTGGCTTTGCCGATTCACAATGCTGTCTATGCGGGTGTAATTCTCTTGCGTCCCTTCACCGCCCACATCCCTAGGTTGTAGGATTTGAGTCCGCCGCGTCGAAGAAGAGGGTCCGTCTGCCCCGTTCCTCATTTGCAGGGTGCTACTTTGATCGCCAAAGGGACGCCGCGGTAGCGCGCCGAAGGGTCCTGACTGTGGGGAGCTATGCTCTCTCACTAGATGGCGCCTCGCTTTCGATGACGAGCAGCAGGTACGCAGGAGGAGCAATGGTTGAACTACTTCTGAAGCTGATCGACCGCGTCATCGACCTGAAGAAGTACCAGGCGGATCGCTTGAAGAAGGCCGTCGAGTCGGATCTCGATCCCGTCTTCGATGAGCTCATGGCCGTTCACGGCGACTACGTCCGCATGTTCGAAGACGCGCTGGCCCAACTGATGGCCATCGAGGATTCGACCACCACCCTCGGGCGGCAGAAGCTGGCAGCGGCTGCCGAAGCCCTCCGGCACCGAAGGCTCGAGTTCGAACCGGTGCGGGCCAAGATCATGGCCATGAGCGCGGAGATGGGTCGCTCCATCGCCGACGGCAGCTCGAACTGGGGGTGCCGTGAAGCCGAACAGTTCGTTCGGGACACCATGGAGTACCTTCCGCGCGGAAACCTCGGAGACGGCAAGTCACGAGCAACGACACTGCTGGCGCTGCTCTATGGTGCGTCTGTCCTGACGCCGGACCAGATGCATCGCCATGGCGCCGGGTTGCCGCCGTTGATTCGGGCGACGATCGACGAGTGCCGTAGCAAATGGGACCGCGTCTGCGTGTCATATGCGCAGCTGAAGACAGCCGTGCGCGAGGCCCAGTGATCCACTGTTCGTCCGGAGGCCACGATGGCGAATCCAGAGCTTGCACCGGGCCAGTTGCTGCTCGACGAGTTTCAAGTCGAGCAGCTTCTCGGCGAAGGAGGGTGGGGCGCCGTCTATCGGGTTCGCAACATTGTGACCGGCGAGCACTTCGCCTTGAAGCGACCCCTGGCGGACCACAGTGCTTCGCGACTGCAACTGCTCAAGGAACTGAAGGCGTGGATGAACGCGCCTCGGCACCCCTGCATCGCTGCATGCCGTTTCTACCGGATCGTTGACGACGCCATCTACGTCTTTGCCGAGTTTGCCGATGGCGGATCCTTGCAAGACGGGCTCGACCGTGGTTCGCTGTACCAGGGGACGAGCCAGGCGGTGCTCGGCCGGATCCTGGAAGTAGCGATCTGGAGCGCCTGGGGTATCCACGCCGCTCACCGGAGCGGACTCATCCACCAGGATTCGAAACCGGGCAACATCTTGATCACGACGTCTGGCCTCGCGAAAGTCAGCGACTTCGGCCTCACCGAGAAGGTGCAGCCGACGTCCGAGACCGAAGGTCTGCTCGACTACCTCGTCCAGGGCCTCGGTCGGCCATCCGCATTGGAACGGGTTCGAGCGGCGCTGCGGCGCACGCTGGTTCCGGAAGTGCCGAAGGAGGTCGCCGGCGCAGGGAGGTTCACCGCCCAGTACGCCTCGCCGGAGCAGGCTGCCGGGCTTGCGTTGACGACCGCGACGGATGTGTGGAGCTGGGGCGTCACCGTTCTGCAGCTCTTTTGCGGCAGGCTCGCGTGGGATTGGGGGCCGGACGCGCCGCAAGCCCTGGCGCGGCTCGGAGTGAGCGGTCCTTTCCTGGCCGGCCCCCCGGTGATGCCGCGCCGGGTCGCCAGCGTGCTCCAGCGCTGTCTTGCCCAGAGTCCCGTGCAACGTTGGTCCTCGCTGGACGAGGCCGCGGATGAATTGATGCTCGCATACAGCGAAACTCTTGGCGTGGAGTTCCCGCATCAGAGGCCTGCCGCGGTCGAGGAGCACGAGTCGGTGTTCACGCGGGCGTTGCCCACCGGGTCGAGCTGGGACGATCCGCGCGGGTGGCTCGACCATGCCTACTGGGTAGGCGGCATGGCGCCGGAAGCCGCCCGTGAGCACTATCCAGACCTGTCGGGGTCGCCGTCGTCGCGCGCGCTATCCGACCTGATGGCGCTCGAACATGCGCTCCAACTCCTGCAAGCCCAGTTCGACAAGCGCAATCGGGACGAGGGAGCGGGAGACATCGCCCGATTGCGCGGCAACCTGGCGCTGGTGAAGGTCTACCTCGGCGATTTGCCCGGTGCCATCGAACATCTGGACTGCGCCATGCGGCTGCTGGAGCTCAGCGAACATCCGCAGGACTGCATCGACAGATGCAACTGCTTCAACTCCAAGGCCATCGCCCTTCGCCGCCTGGGTCGACTGGCCGAGGCGAAGGCCACGTGCGAGCAGGGCCTGCGTTGGTGGCGATCTCTGCCCGAAGCTCGCGATCTTGGCGACAGGAACCTGGTGACCGCGCTGCTGCTCAACACCAGGGCCAATGCCGAGTCTGATGCACAAGAGCGGCTCAGGATTCGTTCGGAAGCGGTGAGGCTGTCAGACCAGAGTCCCGTCGACAACGCGAAGTATCTTGCGGGGCAGGCTTCGGACTTCGGTCAGGTCCAGGACTGGGAGGGCTACGAGCGAACCGTCCTGCTCGCGCGAAGCACGCTGTCGCGGCTGATCGACGCGGAACGAAAGCTCGAGCTTCGGCCGGCTTTGGCGACCTTGGCTTTCAATCAGGCGAAGTTGAACATCGACCGTGGCCGCTGGACCGAAGCGTTGCGCCATCTGGACGATGCCGTGGGCGTGTTCGACGAGCTCGCCCGGGGTGAAGGCCAGTGGGAACTGGCTGACCTGGCGTGCGAGGCCCGTTTCGAGAAAGGCAAGGTTCAGGAGGCCCTTGCTCGGCCCATGGATGCACTCGAGGCCTACGCCGATGCGCGCAGACTGCTTTCGCAGTCCGTCATCCAGGGCGGCAGGACCGACTTGGCAGCGATGCTGGTCGACACCGTGCGCAACGAAGCCAATCTGAAGACCGGCATGGGCGCCGGCGAGGATGCGGTCTCGCTGATCGACACCGCGGTGAACCTCCTTCGCCAGCTCGGACCCGTCAAGCTGGGGAAGGCCTGTCCGCCGCTGCTCGCCCGGGCGCTTTCAGTCCGTTCGGCATGCCTGCTGAGTGTCGGACGGGTGGCGGACGCGCTCTCGAGCGCGCAGGACGCCGTGCGCCAGTACGCCGATCTGCCGAGCGAGCAACTGGCCCGTGAGTTCCTGGACCTCGCCAACGCGAACCTCGCTCTGGGCATCGCGGCCAGGCGGACCGGCGACAGCCAGGCGACCTGGGAGGCCTACCAGCGGGCCCTGGGCCTGCTCGAGGGCAAACAAGACCGAGAGGCCCGCTCGCTGCAGGCGCTCGTGCACTACAACGTCAACAATCTGCTGAGCGATGCGTCGTACTTTGCCGAGGCCATTCCCCATATCGACCAAGCCATCGACATCTGGAGTTTCGAGGCGCGACGTGAAGGTGCTTCCCTGAGGCGTGACGACCTCGCGATGGCGCACAAAGCAAAGACCAATCTGCACCTCAAGATCGGTGACTACGACGGCGCTCTGGTCGCCTCCGATCGTGCGCTGGAGATGCTGCAGCACATGATCGACTCGCAGGCACGGTCGGACCTGATCGAGGAGTTCGCCAAACTGCTCGGAGTCCGGTCGGTCCTGTTCAAGATGCTGGGCGATCTACCGGCAGCCGCCGAAGCGGCGACCGCGTCGGCCCGCGCGTTCGAGTCGGTTGCGCAAACCAAGAAGCAGAACGCCGCCATCATCCAACACATGGACGACCAGGCACATGCGGTGCGCCGGCTGGTGTCGATCGACCCCGCGGACATCGGGCAACTGTGCTTCGAGGCCGATCGGCAGGCGGAACATGCGCAGCAGATGTCCCAGTCCGGCGACTCCTTCCACGCCTGCCAGATGCTCGATGAGGCGCTGGTCATCTACGGGGCGCTCGCCCGCCAGCATCCGTCGCGCCCATGGCTCATGCGCATCGCGCAGCTTTCCCTGCAGCTGGGTGTGACCTCAATGCACGCCCGGCGCGACGTCAGCGCCGAACGTTCGTTCCTGGCCTCCATCGCGGCATTCGATCGACTGATCGTCGAGTACCGTGACCTTTCCGCGTTGGTGCAATGGGGGCGTGCCAAAGCGGCACTTGCAGCGTTTTTCACGACGGTGGGCCGCGAAGGCGATGCCACGAGGCAGATGGAGCAGGCTACTGTGCGGATGCAGTCACTTTCGAAAGACGACTTCCGCGCATGGCAGCAATGGGCCAAGGAAATGCTTGCAGGGGTCGCTCCTTGAGCGCCGTTGTTTCGAGCTACCCAGTCGAACTGCGGGCCACCGCACGTTTCGAAGCTACCGACAGGCAACGCCTTGTCCACTGTTTACCTACTTACGACTCCTTCGCAGCCATGGGGAGCGATGGTTGGCGGAGGAAGTGAGCGAAAGCGTCATCCAGATGTCGACTTCAGACTCGACACGTCAGGCGACGTGGGACCGGCCAGCGCGTCGATGGCCGCCACCCGGCTCGCCGATCGTCTTCCACTTCGACCTGGCCATTGCATCGGGGCACGGTGCCCACACGTTGCTCCTTTCCGGCGACGGGGGTCGTGCTGGGCGCGTGGCGGCGCCGCGGCGGATCAGCCCGCCAGCGCGTCGCGTAGCAGACGCTTCATCACCTTGCCGTTGGCATTGCGCGGCAGCGGCGCGGTCGTCCAGGTGATGGACTCGGGCACCTTGTAGTCAGCCAGCGCCGCAGCGCAATGCTGGCGTGCGCTGGCATCGTCGTGCGGCGCGTCGGGCGCGTAGATGAAGGCGTGCACGCGTTCGCCGAGCACGGGGCAGGGCTTGCCGACGATGGCGGCCTCGACCACGCCGGGCAGGGCCATCAGCGTGTTCTCGACCTCGACCGAATAGATCTTGAAGCCGCCGCGGTTGAGCATGTCTTTCTTGCGGTCGAAGATGCGCACATAACCTTGCGCATCGACACTGCCCAGGTCGCCGGAATGCCAGTAGCCGGCGGTGAATCCCGACGCAGTGGCTTCCACGTTGTCCCAGTAGCGCGGCACGACCATCGGTCCGCCGATCCACAGTTCGCCGCTCTCGCCCGGGGGGAGTTCGTGGCCGTCGTCGTCCATCACGCGGATGTCGGCGCAGGGCAGGGCGACGCCCACCGTGTCGGCATGGCCGCGTGTTTCGCCGGCCGGCATCATGGTGACGGGCGAGGTGGTCTCGGTCGCGCCGTAGGCGTTGAGCAGCGTGAGCTGCGGCAGGCGCTGGCCGAGCGCGTCGATGGTGGCGATGGGCATGGGCGCGCCACCGTAGCCGCCCAGCCGCCACGAGCTCAAATCACGATCGGCGAAGTTCGGCGAGAGCAGGCAGAGCTTGTACATGGCCGGCACCATCAGCGTGTGGGTCACACGCTCGGTGGCGATCAGGTCGATGAACGTGGCGGCCTTGAAGGCAGGCACGATGACGACGGTGCCGCCGACGTACAGCATCGAAGCGATGGTCGCGATCAGCCCGGTGACGTGGCTCGCAGGCACAGCCAGCGCTGATCGATCACCGGACCGCAAGCCCATGCAGGCTTCGTAGTGAAGCGCCGAATGCACGACGTTGAGGTGGGTCAGCACGGCGCCCTTGGGCTTGCCGGTGGTGCCGGAGGTGTAGAGGATGACGGCGGCGTCTTGCTCGTCGATCTCGGTGACTGGTGCATCTGCGGCAGTCGTCGCCAGGCTGGCCAACGACACGGCATCGATCGCGTCACCGGCAACATCGCCGATCACCACGCGCAGGCTCACAGCAGGCGCTTCGGCCGCATCCGGCACGCGATCACTCAGCGCCGCATCGAACACGATCGCCTTCGCGCCACACTGCCCGAGCACATAGGCCACGCCCGGCCGTTGCTCGCGCACGCCGATGGGCACGGCGACGGCGCCCAGGCGCTGGATCGCGAGCAGCACGAACACGAACTCCGGCCGGTTGTCGATCAGCATTGCCACGCGGTCACCGCGCGCCACGCCTCGCGCGGCCAGGCCGGCGGCGATGGATGCGGCTTGCGCCTGCGTCTGCGCATAGCTCCAGCGATTGCCTTCGAAGACCACCGCTTCGGCATCGGCCCGCTGCGCCGCCGAGTTGGCGAACAGTGCATACACGCTGCCGGGCCGGGGCGAGAAGCAGCGCACGATGCGGTCGCCGTAAAGCCCTTCGTGGCGTGTCGTCGGAACGGGGTAGCTGTGCCAGTGGTTCATGGTCTTGAGGAATCTTGATTCAGGCCGTCTCGGCAGCGGCCACGTTGGCGCCGCGTTCGATGACAAATTCGCGGTCGACCATGCCGCGCGAATGGTTCAGGTCGGATTGCGAGATCAGCACTGCCATCTGCCCGCCGCGCAGCGATCCGATCACATCGCCCAGCCGTTGCGACAAGGCCGGCGCCACGCCTTCGAAGGGTTCGTCGAGCAGCAGAAGCCGCGTGCCGACGGCCAGCGCCCGCGCGAGCGCCACGAGCTTTTGCTGCCCACCGGAGAGCAGCAGCGCGCGCCGTTCGCGCATCTCCTTCAGCTCCGGCAACACGCCGTAGACAAAGTCCAGCCGCGCCGCTTCTTTCAGGGTCTTCGAGGCCCAGACCGGCACCAGGATGTTTTCTTCGACCGTCAACTCGGGCACGAGCCCGCGGTCTTCAGGCATGTAGCCGATGCCGAGCGCGGCGCGGCCGTGTTTGGGCACGGCGGCGAGGTCTTGCCCGTCGATGGTGATGCGCCCTTGCGAGGGCGTGAGGTGGCCCATCACCGAGCGCATCAGCGTGGTCTTGCCGGCGCCGTTGCGGCCCACCAGGCCGACCATGGTGCCGGCCTTCACTTCGAGCGAAAGCCCGCGCAGCACCTGCACCGACTGGATGGCGACGTGCAGCGATTCAATGCGCAGCATGGGCGGCCTCCGTGGCAGTGGGTTTGGCTGCTGCGGGCGCTTCTGTTCGCAGCGTGCCGGTCACGTAGCGGCGCACATCGTCGGCTGCCAGCGCGGCTTGGGGTGTGTCGTCGGCGATGATGCGGCCGCTGTAGAAGGCGATCACGCGGTGCGCATAACGTTGCACGATGTCCATGTCGTGTTCGACGAAGAGCACGGCCATGCTTTCCATGCCGAGTGCGTTCATGATGATCTCCATCATCGGGAATTTTTCTTCGGCGGAAACACCGCTGGTGGGCTCGTCGAGCAGCAGCAGTTTCGGGCTGCCGGTCAGCGCCATCGCGATGTCGAGCAGCTTGCGCACGCCGCCGGGCAGCTCGGCAACGCGGCGCTCGCGGTGCTCGCCCAGGCCGAAGCGGTCAAGCAGCGCATCGGCGCGCAGCACGGCTTCCGGGCGCCGCGCCACCTGCCAGAACGAGAGGCGGCTGTCGTGGCAGGCGGTGGCGACCAGCATGTTGTCGAGCACCGAAAGGTCGGGGTAGAGCTGGGGGATCTGGAACGAGCGCGCCACGCCGAGGCGTGTGATCTCGCGCGGCGAGAGGCGCGTGATGTCGCGGTCGCCGAGCGTGATGCTGCCCGAGTCGGGCTTCAGGTAGCCGGTGATCATGTTGACGAAGGTGGTCTTGCCGGCACCGTTGCTGCCGATCAGGCTCACCCGCTCGCCGGCCTTCACCGACACATCGATGCCGCTCGCGGCCACCACGGCGCCGAAGCGCTTTTCGACCGCTCTCGCATGCAGCAACACGTCGCTCATCGCCCGCCTCCCATCTTCTTGAACCAGGTGCGATCGAACCACAGCGAGCCGATGCCGCGCGGCAGGAAGCGGATCACGAACAGCAGGAAAAGCCCCAACGACAACTGCCAGGTGTTCGGAAAATAGAGGCTGGAAAACGAGCGCACCACTTCCAGCACGGTGGACGCAATGAAGACCGCCAGCACGCTTTGCCAGCCGGCCCGGAGGGCGACGAAGACGAATTCGCCCGAGGTCGTCCAGTAGGCGAAGTTCGGGTCGATGTGGCCGAGCGACATGACGGTGAGCGCCCCGCCCGCGCCGCCTGCAAAGGCCGCCAGCACGAAGTTGATGGCCATCGCGTGGCGCACCGAGCCGCCG
>JAMFRW010000251.1 GCA_026224975.1 Rhodoferax sp.
ACAACGTGGGTGATTGCGCCGGCATGGCCGCCGACCTGTTCGAGACCTACGCTGTCACGCTGATTGCGACGATGGCGCTCGGCGCGTTGGTCGTGACGACGGCGCCGATGGCTGCGGTGGTCTATCCGCTGATGCTGGGCGCGGTTTCGATCATCGCCTCCATCATCGGCTGCTACTTCGTCAAGGCCTCGCCGGGCATGAAGAACGTGATGCCTGCGCTGTACAAGGGGCTGGCAGTGGCGGGCGTGCTCTCGCTGATCGCGTTCTACTTCGTCACGACCATGTTCGTGCCAGCCGACGCGCTCGGTGCCAACACGCAGATGCGGCTCTTCGGCACCTGCGCCGTGGGCCTGGTGCTGACGGCCGCACTCGTCTGGATCACCGAGTTCTACACCGGCACGCAGTACAGCCCGGTGCAGCACATCGCCCAGGCCTCGACGACTGGCCACGGCACCAACATCATCGCGGGCCTTGGCGTCTCGATGCGCTCGACCGCGTGGCCAGTGCTCTTCGTGTGCGTGGCGATCCTGGTCTCGTACCAACTCGCGGGCCTGTACGGCATTGCGACCGCCGCCACTTCCATGCTGAGCATGGCCGGCATCGTCGTCGCCCTCGACGCTTATGGCCCCATCACCGACAACGCCGGTGGCATCGCCGAAATGGCCGAACTGCCCGCCTCGGTGCGCGACGTGACCGACCCGCTCGATGCCGTGGGCAACACCACCAAGGCCGTCACCAAAGGCTATGCGATCGGCTCGGCGGGCCTGGCCGCGCTGGTGCTGTTCGCCGACTACACCCACTCGCTGGCTGGCCGAGGCATGAGCATCAGCTTCGACCTGAGCGACCCACGCGTGATCGTGGGCCTGTTCATCGGCGGGCTGATCCCCTACCTCTTCGGCGCGATGGCGATGGAAGCCGTGGGCCGCGCTGCCGGCTCGGTGGTGGTGGAGGTACGGCGCCAGTTCGCCGACGGCGCGATCATGAGCGGCAAGCGCAAGCCAGACTACAGCGCCGCGGTCGACATGCTGACCACGGCGGCGATCAAAGAGATGGTCAAGCCCAGCCTGCTGCCGGTGATCGTGCCGGTGGTGGTGGGCCTGCTGCTCGGGCCGGCCGCATTGGGTGGCCTGCTGATGGGCACGATCGTGACGGGCCTCTTCGTCGCGATCTCGATGTGCACCGGCGGCGGCGCCTGGGACAACGCCAAGAAGTACATCGAAGACGGCCACCACGGCGGCAAGGGCAGCGAAGCGCACAAGGCGGCGGTGACTGGCGACACCGTCGGCGACCCGTACAAGGACACCGCCGGCCCCGCCGTCAACCCGTTGATCAAGATCATCAACATCGTGGCACTGTTGATCGTGCCGTTGCTGCCCGTCGGCACGCCGATGACGGGTGGTGCGGCGCATGCGGGGGCGGCGCCGGCTGTTGCGCTTGTTTCGCCGGCTGTGGCATCGGCCGATGCGGCTTCGTTCAAGGTCGAAGGTGGCGTCGTCAAGTTCTACTTCGCCAGTGGCAAGGCCGATGTGGCGACGGGTGCCAACGATGCGCTCGCCGACGTGGCGAAGGGTGTGGCCGCGGGCAAGAAGGCGGTTGTGAGCGGGTACCACGATTCGACGGGTGATCCTGCGAAGAACGCGGAGTTGGCGAAGCAGCGCGCCGAGGCTGTGGCTGGTGCTCTGAAGACCGCGGGCGTGGTAGATGACAAGATCGAGTTGAAGAAGCCGGAGCAGATGACCGGCAGCGGCGATTCGGCTGAGGCTCGGCGGGTCGAGGTGACTTTGCAATAGCTCTGTTGGCTGGGTTGCGTTGCTGACGCGATCTGGGGGCCATCGCGCGGGCCGGGGCGAGAGCGGGAGGGCCGGCTCCGTTCAGCAGAACGTTTTATTCTCTCCGCCGGCCCTCCCACTCCCACCCCGGCTCCACCACCGCACTGCCTTCGCTGCGCGTTGCAGAGCAAAAACACGCAGCCGATGCAGTGAGCGCTCAGTGCCGCGGACGAGACCCCGAGTCGAAGTCCTCCGGCCCGCAGGGCATGGGGCCGTCGCCGGAGTGAATAAGAATTCCCTGAACGGAGGCGGCGGCCCCATGCCCTGCTGCGGGAACCGCCTCACGCACGGGCAGCAAGCCGCGGCAACAAAAGGCCGTTACTGAACCCCCAACTCCCGCAAATGCGCCAGCTTCGCCGCATACACATCGTGCTCGCGGGCCGAGTGGCTCGTCTCCATCGCTAACGCCAGATGCTTGCGCGTCTGCGCCACATCACCCAGCCGCGCGTTGGCCATGGCGAGCCAGAAGTGGAACTCGTGATAGTCGGGCGCGCGATCGACCTGCTTCGCAAAGTAGTCGCGCGCCGCGATGTATTCGCCCCGCTCCATCGCTGCCATGCCGAGGTCGAACAGGCCGAACGGTGCATCCGGCTCGATCGCCGCAAGGCGTTGCCGTAGGGACTGCGCTAGCGCGCTGCGACCCTCGCTGTCGTAGACCAGCGCCAGGTTCGACAAGGCATGCGCGTTCGACGGTTCGCGCGCCAGCAACTGAATGAACACGGCCGCGGCCTCGGCCGGATGTTTGGCGTGGTGGTAGATGACACCCAACGTGTTCTGCGCCGCAAGGAAGCCCGGGTCTTGCCGAACCGCCTCGCGCGCCCAGGCGTAGGCATCGTCGAGCCGCCCGCTCGCCAGCGCTTCCCCAGCCTTGTTGTTCATGTACATGGCCACGATCGTCGCCTCGTCGATCTCGCGCGTACGCTGGCCGGTGAGTTCGCTGGGCGGCAGGAAGTCGATCAACATCGGCTGAATCGGCGGGTACGAATTGCGCGTGTCGCGAAGCCGCGTGCCGAGCACCACGTTGACGTGTCCGCTCGCAAAATAAACGCCGCCGCTGCGACTCCACAGCAGCTCCGAATACACGCTCTGGTATCGCACCGGCAAGCCCAGCTCCCTGGCAAAGGCCGCGGTCATGATGACAAGCGACAAGCAGTTGCCGGCGCGCGCATCGAAGGCCTGCGCGGCGGTGCGTGTCATCGCGGCGTCGTAGGCGAGCTTGAGCTGCCGCGTGTCGTAGAGCGCCTCGAGCAAGCCTCTCTGCGCGCCGCGTTTGCGCACGTGCTCGGCGATCTCGCGCTGCAGGAATTTTCGCATCTCGTCGTTGAGCGAAAAGATCACGGAAGCATCCGCGCGCTCCGAGGGCGTACCGAAGAGCTCGTCGTGGAACAGCAAAGGCGGCACGGCGGAAACCGGCGGCGACACCGAAGCGCAACCCGTGAGCAAAGCGCTCAGCAGCAGGATGATGGTCCAGAGCTTCATCGCATGCCTCGTGGCGCGCTCTTTCCTCTGGCTGCAAAGGCAGCGGGGACGGAGCGCTTTCGTGGGCAATGATTTTGCGCTTCGTTGCCGTCGACTGGAAGCGATCGCTGGCATCGAGCTGGCCGGGCTGCTTCGCTGCGCGTCGCAGAGCAAAAATACTCAGCCGATGCGGTCAGCGCTATTTGCCACGGACGAGACCCCAGTCGAAGTCCGCCGGCCGGCAGGGCATGGGGCCGCCGCCGGAGTGAATTGAAAGCTCTATTGAACGGAGGCGGCGGCCCCATGCCCTGCTGCGAGCACCACAACGGCACCGATCAAAGAACAACGCTAAGAAACCTCACCCCCAACGCGTGCTGCTAGTCACCTCGATTCGCTCGCTAGAACCAGAGGCCCCAAAGCGCTCCGTCGGCATCGTCAAAGCTTCTTCCATCAACTCGCCCCATGGACGCGACTGCGTGGTGTCGGCCAACTCGGCTTCGCGCTGCGCAATCAAGGCCTCGAAACGCGCGGCCTTTTCGCGTGCTGCCAAGGCCCGGTCGCCGAGGCGATCGGCGGCGCGGTGATCGTCGGTGTGACCGAAGTGCTTGGCCACACGTTCACACACCGACTTGTAGAGCTGCGAGACACGTGACGGGCTGACCTTCAGCGAGCCGGCAAGTTCCACCGGTGTCATGCCGATGCCGAGGTAGGAGTCGATCACCTGCCGATCGCGCGGGGGCAGCGTCGCGAAGAACTTCTCCAGCCGACGCATCACGATGGCCGTGTCGACCCGCGCCTCCACCTCGTCTTGCGGCGTGGCGGGCTCGTGCGCGTGCATGTGCTCCTCGCCATCGGTTTCGGCCGAAAGGCTCTCGCTTTGCGCCATCAACGCGGCTTGTTCGAGCTGCGAAATCTCGTCGATCGGCATGCCGCAGACGGTGCTCAGCTCGGCCAGACTCGGGTCGGCCACGTGGCTGGCACGCCAGCGCTCGCGCGCGATCTGGATCACCTTGACCTTGCGCCGTTGTGCCCGGCCCATCTGGTCCATTTGCCGCAACTCGTCGAGCATCGCGCCCTTGACCCGCATGCGGGCGTAGCGCACGAAGGCTTCCTTGCCTTCTTCGCTGTCGTGGTCGCCTTCCCATTCGAAGCCTAGCGCGGCCTGCGCCACGGCGATCAGCCCGGCCTGAATCAGGTCGGCCTTTTCCACATTCGACGGCAGCCGACGCGCCAACGCGCTCGCTTGTTTGCGAACCCAGGATTCGTTCCTGGCAATCAGTGAAGACGGAACGCCTTGCATCGAAATCATGGTCGCGGCGTCTCTCTGAAAATTCGCTCCGGACAATCGAAACGGCTCGGTGCGTTGTCGCACCACGGGTCAAAAGTCGATCGAGATGGATCGACGGCTGGGCCCAGTGTAGGCATATCTATCAAAGGCACTCCGACGAGCAACGCGCGAATTCCATCGCATTTCCGCGGAGGCTGCGAAGCTCGCGCGATTGCGAGAAACTCGCTGCGCTCGCCGCCCGACCAAGCGCCCGAGATACATGCCCATTCTCGGCGCGACGGCTCGCATCGCGATCACCTGCCACCGACGAATGAGGACCGTCCAATGAACATCCACTCTTTCGAAGCCTTCGAGACCGATGCCCGCGCCGCCGGGTTCGATGAAGCGCTGGTGCGCCAATGGGCACCCGATTCGGTGATCGACACCCACTCGCACCCTTTCGACGCCAACGCGGTAGTCACCCAGGGCGAGATGTGGCTCACCTGCGACGGCCGCACGCGCCACCTGCTACCCGGCGACACCTTCACGCTGACGCACGGCACGCCGCACGACGAGCGCTACGGGCCGCAAGGCGCCACGTACTGGGTGGCGAGGCGCAACCCGCGTTAGCCGCACAATCAGAAGCACATCTGGATATACTGTGATTATCCACAGTGACCAGGCAGGCTCCCATGGCTCAGACATATCGCCAGAACTACCGCCCCGCACCCGCCTTGCGCATCCCCCGCTGGATTCGCCATCTTTGGCACTGGCTGTAGGCGAAGCAGTCGTTCGCAGACGACGAGTCAAAGCGACACCTCGGCCGATTTCTACATCGTCACCCAGCTCTTCACGTTGGGGCGCTCCTCCAAACGGGCCACAAGCTCACCCCACAGGACATTCGATGCGACGGCGCGTTACCGCTTCAGACCTGAGCGCCGAGCACGCGCTCAACATCCACGAGGCCGTGCCGCCCTGTTCGTCCACTCGATGGCCTAGATTTGCGTCACGCATGGCGATGTCGACAAACTCGCGCCATCACTTCGCTTCTGGAGAACGCTCGCCGCCTACCTGACAGCAGGCTCTGTACACATTCTCGAACTGGCGTGCCGCGCTCGCAATAGACGCGCTTGAACGGTTGCCCGACGGGACCCGACATAGAAGCTTCGTTGAATTTGGGCGCCCCAGCGGGTACCCCGCTGCCGCCAAAAGCAAAAAGGGTTAGCAGATATTCATCTGCTAACCCTCGTGCGTTCTGGTCGGGACGGCGGGATTCGAACTCGCGACCCCTTGCACCCCATGCAAGTGCGCTACCAGGCTGCGCTACGCCCCGAACAAGCTCGCATTATAGGTCGAAACCGGCGCGCTTCGGCCGTGGCTTCAGACGGCAAGCAAGCCGCGGATGGAGATTAATTCCTGGCGCATCTGGAGCATGAACAGGGCGGCGAGCACTGGATCGTTCGACGAGATCAAAGAGGCCGCCACCGGTGGATCGGGCGGCGTCGAGCCGAGATCGGCGGGGATGTTGACAGCCGCTTCCAGAGCTTCGGCCGCGCGAATCTCGACGTCGGTCGATTCATCGATCGTCAAGCCATCGAGCCGATGCCCCGCACCATCGGTCAGCCGGTTGCGCGCACCACTGATGGTGAAACCCTGGTCGTACAACAACTCGCGAATCCGCCGGATCAGCAACACTTCGTGGTGCTGGTAGTAGCGGCGGTTGCCGCGCCGTTTCATGGGCTTGAGCTGCGTGAACTCCTGCTCCCAGTAACGCAGCACATACGGCTTCACGCCGCACAAATCGCTGACCTCACCGATGGTGAAGTAGCGCTTGGCTGGAATGGAAGGGAGCGCTTTCTCCATGAAAATCAACAAGTTCCTGGCAGAAAGCTAAGACTTTACTCGAACTCATCCTCGGGTGGGATGTCACCTTGCACCACCCCCTTGAGTTTGTGGCTCGCGTGAAAGGTGACGACGTTGCGCGCCTTGATCGGGATGGATTCACCGGTTCGCGGGTTGCGGCCCGGGCGCGGCGCCTTGCGGCGGATGTTGAAGTTGCCGAAGCCGGACATCTTCACATCGTCGCCCGACACCAGCGTCGCGTGGATCAGGTCGAAAAACGCTTCGACCATGTCCTTGGATTCACGCTTGTTGAGGCCCAGGCGTTCGAACAGGAGTTCGGCCAGCTCGGCCTTGGTGAGCGTCGGGGTTTCGATGCTGGGGAGCAGCACGCGGTCGGGCTGGCGATCGTCGGGCGCGTTCATGGTCGCTGGTTCGCCCTCAACTGCGCAACCGCACGCCGAGGCGCTGGCCGAGCGATTCGAGCACACCGGCGACAACGCTTTCGATGCGTTCGTCGGTCAACGTGGCTTCGTCGTCCAGCAGCTCCAGCCGCACCGCCAGGCTGCGCTCGTCGGCTGCCATGTCGGCGGTGGGTACCTGTGGCTTGTAGATGTCGAAGAGCCGCGCCGAGCGGACCAGCTTTTGATCGCTGTCGGAAATGGTCTGCATCAGCGCATCGTGCGTGACTGACTCGCCGGCGACCAGCGCGAGATCGCGCCACACCGATTGCTGGCGCGGGATGGGCACGAAAGACGGCAAGGCGCGCTCGGTCAGCGCGGCCACGTCGAGCTCGAACAGCATCGGCGCCGTCGGCAGCTCATAGGCCTGCCGCCACTTGGGATGCAGCTCGCCGACGAAGCCGACCGCGCGCCCATCGACCTCGATGCGGGCGCAGCGGCCCGGGTGCATGGCGGGATGCTGGGCCGGCGCGAAGGTGGCGCGGCGCGGCGCGAGCAGGGCTTCGATGTCGCCCTTGGCGTCGAAGAAGTCGACCGCACGCTCCTTGGCGCCCCACTGCACTTGATCCGCCGGCCCATGGGCGAGGCCCGCCAGACGCAGCGGCTGATCGATGCCCGCCACGCTCGCATCGCCTGCGGCAATGCTGGCATCGCGCATGAACACACGGCCCGCTTCGAAGACGCGAACGCGCGTGGTCTTGCGCGCGAGGTTGAAGCGCAGCACGGCAATGAGGCTGCCGAGCAGGCTCGATCGCATCACCGCGAGCGGGCTGGCGATCGGGTTGAGCACGCGGATCGGGTCGGCGTTGCCGGCCAGCTCGCGCTCCCAGCGCTCTTCGACGAAGCTGAAGTTGATCGTCTCCTGATAGTCGCGCGCGGCCATCTCATGACGCAGCGTGTCGATGCTGCGGCGCGATTCGCTGCGCACACGCGCGGTCAGCGCGGCGCGCGGCGGTGTGTCGGGCAGGGTCTGGTAGCCGAGCACGCGGATCACTTCTTCGATCAGGTCTTCTTCGATGCGAAGGTCGAAACGCCAGCTTGGCGGCGTGACGGTGAGCACACCCGCCTCGGCCGTGAACTGCAGGCCGAGGCGCTGCATCACGCCTTCGCACTGCGCCTGCGTCAGCGGCATGCCGATGACCTTGGCGGCGCGCGCGACGCGCAGTGTGACCGGCGTGCGCTCCGGCAGGTTCAGCACCTGATCGTCCATCGCCGCGGGCTCGCCGCCGCAGATGTCGAGGATCAACTGCGTGATGCGTTCGATGTGGGCCACCGTCTCGGCCGGGTCCACACCGCGCTCGAAGCGGTGGCCTGCATCGGTGGTGAAGTTGAAGCGACGCGAGCGGCCGGCCACGGCTTCGGGCCACCAGAAGGCGGCTTCGACGTAAACGTTTTTCGTGTCGTCCGAGACCGCCGTCGCTTGGCCGCCCATGATGCCGGCGAGCGACTCTACGGCTTGGTCGTCGGCAATCACACCGACCTGGTCGTCGACCTGGATGGTGTTGCCATTGAGCAGTTCGAGCGACTCACCCGCCCTGCCCCACCGCACCACCAGGCCGCCGTGGATCTTGTCGAGGTCGAAGATGTGCGTCGGGCGGCCGTACTCGAACATCACGTAGTTGGAGATGTCGACCAGCGCTGTGACCGAACGCTGCCCGCAGCGTGCAAGGCGATCGACCATCCACGCGGGAGTCGTCGCTTTAGTGTTTACATTGCGGATGATGCGGCCGGAGAAGCGCCCACACAGATCGGGCGCCTGCACCTCGACGCGCAGCTTGTCCGCATGCATCACGGTCGCCGGCGGGAAGCTCGGCGCCAGCAAGGGCGCGCCCGTCAAGGCCGAGACTTCGCGCGCGATGCCGTAGACGCTCAGGCAGTGCGCCAGATTGGGCGTGAGCTTCAGCGTGAGCAAGGTGTCGTCGAGCTTGAGGTGCTCGCGAATGTCTTGCCCAACGACAGCAGCGCCATCGAGGATCAGCAAGCCGCCGTGGTCTTCGGAGAGCTTGAGTTCACGCGCCGAGCACAGCATGCCCTGGCTTTCGACGCCGCGCAGCTTGCCGAGCTTGATGACGAAAGGTTTTCCATCGGCATCATCAGAGGGCGGTAACTCGGCGCCGACCAACGCGCAAGGCACCTTGATGCCGGCGCGGACATTTGGCGCACCACAGACGATGTTCAGCGCCTCGTCGGTGCCAACGTTCACCTGGCAGACGTTGAGCCGGTCGGCATTCGGGTGGCGCTCGACGCTCAGCACTTCACCGACGACGATGTGCGTGAACGGCGGCGCGGCGGGACGGGCTTCTTCGACCTCCATGCCGGACATGGTCAGCAGCTCGGTCAGCGCGTCGGTGGAAATCGGTGGGTTGCAGAACTCGCGCAACCAGGACTCGGGGAATTGCATGTCAGCAGACTTCCGGGTTCATTCGAACTGATTCAGGAAACGCAGGTCGCCATCGAAAAAGAGGCGCAGATCGCTGATGCCATAACGCAGCATCGCAAGGCGGTCGATGCCGGAACCGAAGGCAAAGCCGATGTATCGCTCGGGGTCCAGGCCCATGTTGCGGATGACCTGCGGGTGCACCTGGCCCGAGCCGGAGACTTCGAGCCAGCGACCCTTCAGCGGCCCGCGCTCGAACATGATGTCGATCTCGGCACTCGGCTCGGTGAAGGGGAAATAGCTCGGCCGAAAGCGCAGCTCGAGTTCATCGGTCTCGAAGAAGGCGCGGATGAAGTCGAGGTACATCGCCTTCAAATCCTTGAAGCTGACGTTCTCGCCAACCCACAGGCCTTCGACCTGATGGAACATCGGCGAGTGCGTGGCATCGCTGTCGACGCGGTAGGTGCGGCCCGGGGCGATGACGCGGATGTCGGGCATCACGGCAGCACCTTCGTACTTTTTGGCATGCGCGCGGGCGTAGCGCACCTGCATGGGCGAGGTGTGCGGGCGCAGGTTGAGCCAGGCGCCGTGCTCGTCCTTCATGTCGACGTAGAAGGTGTCCTGCATCGAACGCGCAGGATGGTTCTCGGGGTTGTTGAGCGCGGTGAAGCTGTACCAGTCGGTCTCGATCTCGGGGCCGTCGGCCACATCGAAACCCATGGAGCCGAAGATCGCCTCGATGCGCTCGCGGGCGCGCGAGATCGGGTGCAGGCCGCCGGTGCCGCGCTGGCGGCCGGGCAGGCTCACGTCGAGCGATTCAGCCTTGAGCTGCGTTTCCAACTCGGCGTTGGCGAGCGCTTCACGGCGCGCGTTGAGCGCGGCTTCGACCTGCTGCTTGGCGGCGTTGATGAGCGCGCCACGGGCTTTCTTCTCATCGGGCGCCAATGCGCCGAGGGCCTTGAGCTGCTCGGTGATGCGGCCGGATTTGCCGAGGTATCGGGCCTTCGCGTTTTCGAGCTCGGCGGGCGCCGATGCTGCGGCGAAGTCGGCTTGCGCGTCTTGCACCAGAGGGGCCAGGTCGTTCATCGTCGGGAAGAGGATTCGCAAATCGAAAAAAAGGCCGAACACGTGGTCGGCCTGGAGGAGCTTGCCGCCGCAGCGCCACCCAAGGGTGGACGTCACGAAGGCATGTCGAGCAACCCGGGCTCTTGGAGGCCCGGGCGGCGCGAAACATCAAGCGATCTGGGCCTTCACCTTTTCGACGATGCTGGCAAAAGCTGCCGGATCGTGAATCGCCATGTCGGAGAGAACCTTGCGATCGATTTCGATCGAAAGCTTCTTCAAGCCGGCCATGAACTTGCTGTAAGTGACGCCCATTCCACGGCTCGCCGCATTGATGCGGGCGATCCAGAGATGGCGGAATACGCGCTTCTTGGTCCGGCGGTCACGGTAGGCATATTGCCCGGCACGCATGACTGCTTGCTTGGCAATGCGGAACACGTTCTTGCGG